>JBDLJP010000015.1:0-15779 GCA_039714295.1 Candidatus Fermentibacterota bacterium | reverse complement strand
GTATTTCTAAGTCTGCCCATGAGAACAACATCCATCACTGTAATGGGAAATGACTGTTCGGGTATCAGCTGAGGTACGTAGCCGATTGCAGGCCGGGTTTTCACTGGAGACTTGCCAAGAACGGATGCTGTGCCCTCCCAGGGTGAAAGCAGCCCCAGGATAACCTTGAGAAGTGTAGATTTTCCGCCGCCGTTAGGACCGATAACAGCAAGAAAATCATTATCGGGTACGGTAAGATTAATATCATGTATAACGGGATTGCCCCTGCGGTAACCGGTGGTAACATTTTCAAGCCTGATCGCCTCTTTCATTCGGGATTTCGCAGTCCGGAAAGGAGTTCAGCAACTTTAATGAGATTGCTGCCCCAGTCTTCCTCAAGAGGGTCTATGTAATCCACAGCGGCACCTATTTCAGCTGCTATCGACGCTGCCGAAGAAGTACTGAACTGCGGTGAAACGAAAACAGCGCGTATATCGTTCTCTCTGGCATAATCCACCAGTAGAGACATTTCCCGCGGCGATGGTTCGCTGCCAGCTGTCTCAATTGGTATCTGGATCAGACCGAACTCATCGGCGAAATAACCCCAGGCGGGATGAAAGACGATGAAACTGCCGGAGGATCCTGTGTCGATCAGTAAGCGTATCGCCTTCTGGAGGGAATCGATCTCAGTATTGAAAACATTGAGGTTATTCGTGTATCCGTTCGCTCCCGATCTGTCAAGCAGTGAGAGTTCATCCGCGATCACTGCCGCCTGGCTTCGAACCAGTTCCGGCGCCAGCCATACATGAGGGTCAGGGGAGCCGCCGTCATGGTCTTGATGTCCCGGTAGTGTTTCCCGACCGGCAGCGGTGTACCTGTCGATCGGAAGTCTCTCGATGTTCTCGATCGTGCTTCTGATCCGGAGATCAGTGCTGCTGCCGGTGAACCTCGGGAGCCATGGGGTTTCAAAAGGAACTCCAATCGTGAACCATACAGCAGCACTGCTCATTTTCCTCATGTCAGATGGCGAAGGTTCATATGTTGCAGGGTTTGCACCGGGAGGTACGACAACGAAGATATCGATTGAATCACCGGCTATCTTTTCCACGAAATACTTCTGCGGAAGAACGCTTACCGCCACAATCAGCTTTCCTCCCTCTTCTGAGGATCCCGGTCTGCACCCGGATTGAAGAAGTGACGGCAGCAGGGCAAGAGCCCAGAGAAGGCAGGCGGTTAATCTGCTGCTGCGCATTGGCTGCATTTTCCTTCAAGGAAAAAATCCGAACTGGCTATCTGATAGTTGCACATCTCTTCAACCATTTTAATGAATTCATCGGGTAGTCTGCAGGAAACCGGGAATCTTCTTCCGCACTTCTCGCATTTGAAGTGACCATGATCTGGGTAGAAGGATCTGGAGCATCGGTAGCGCAGGATACCTTCGAAGTTTCTATCGGGTCTGAGAAAACCGATCTGTTCCAGAGAAGTGAGGCATCGGTGAACTGTTGATATATGGGGATTACATGTCAATCGCTCATGAATATCTCTTGCGGAAAGACCGCAGCCGCCGTTAATGAAAATTTCAACTACCTGTTTCTTGAGGGGGGTGATCCGGAGACCGCTTTCCCTCAGGTCATCCAATATTCCGGCAGCATTCATCATTTTTCCTTAATGCAAAACAGTTGCAATAATATATTCAGCGGTCAGTGTGACAGCAAGGCGAGGTTTAGGCATATTTGCGCTGGTGCTGACACTCCAGGGAGGTGAGCGTGATTACTTCAGTAGAGAGTATTAAGAGCAATCTTCATACCGCTGCGGAGCTGGTTGAGAATGCTCTTGATTCCTGCGGAGAATCCGATCGTGCTGTCGCAATAATGGCCGTTACAAAAACACATCCGGTTGAGATTGCTGCTATGGCTTTGCAGGCTGGTGTTACGCTCCTCGGAGAAAACCGTGTCAGCGAGGGAGGGCGCAAAATTAAATCCCTCGGGAAGGATGCGGCTGAGTTTCATATGATCGGACCCATTCATACAGGAGAAGTGCGGCAGGCCGTTCGGGATTTCCACTGGATAGATTCCGTAGGCAGATTGAAGATCGCGGGGGAAATAGCGCGCAGGACTATTTCAAAAGAGAAGAAGCAGCCCGGTATTCTGGTCGAGGTGAATACAAGCGGTTCCGCAGCCAAGCATGGTTTCAATCCCGATTATAATCTGCTCCGTGATGTTCTGGGTGAGATCGGAGAAACAGGTCTGCGAATATCAGGATTGATGACGGTGGGACCTCTCGGAGGAACTGAACAGGAAACATCTGCAGCTTTCGCTCTTCTGCGGAGACTCAGAGACCGGCTTGAGAGCGATTGCGGTTACGAACTGCCGGAGCTCTCCATGGGAATGAGTGATGATTTCGTGCTTGCGGTCGCAGAGGGAGCCACCACTATACGACTCGGCAGATACCTTTTCGGCCCTAGGCAGACTGGTTAGAATAGAATTGATTTCATAAGAGCAGATAAGTATTATGATATAATGTATATTTTTAAATAGGAGATCAGTTTTCCTGATCTCAGCGGATATGGAAATGGAGAATCATCGTGCGTATTACGCCTCTTGATATAAGAAGACAGAATTTCCGCAAAACCATGCGAGGTTACGATGTAGATGAGGTGGAAGCATTTCTTGAAATGGTAGCCTCCGCCTGGGAGGAACTTGTCGAAAGCCTCGAGAACGCTGAGAAAGAGCTGCTGGTCCTCAGAGCAAGAGCATCCGATTTCGACAGGATGGAAGGTGCGGTCAGGGATGTTCTTGTTCAGCAGCAGCAAAGTGCTGCTCAGGCAAGAAAGGAAGCTGACCGGGAGGCCGAACTCATTATTATGGATGCCGAGATCAAAGCGTCCAATCTTGTATCCGAAGCAAGAGAGAGGGTTCAGGTCCTGACTGAAACTATTCGTGAGTTGCAGGATAGAAGACTGTCAGTGTTAACACAGATAAGATCATTCGTTGATTCTCACGGCAAGATGCTGGATATGGAGGAGGAAAAGATCAAATCGGAAATGATCCCTGAAGAGGAAAAGCTGCCAGGTGAAGAAAACGGTGATTCTCCTCTGCTGGAACTCACGGAACTGTAGCTATGATTTTCCTGCTTTTATTATTGTCTGGTTCAGATTTCATTTCACCGGCAGCCATGCAGGCTGCCCGGGTTGATGTGGGAACATCCTCGACAGTTCTTACGTGGGAGTGTTCGGGGATAGAGCCCCTCTCCGGGCTTCCGGAGGGTCTGACAGGTTTTATGGCGGACAATTGCGGTTATTGCGGTTCTGTACTACTGCCGGAGGCTGCTCTCTATTTTGCTATACCTCCCGGTGCTGAGCCTGAACTTGAGATCATTCCCGAAGGAGTCCGCTACCTTTCAGGCGGTACTGTCTCCAGTGTAAGCGTGTCGTCAGACGGAATCGATGATTTCGAAGCGGCAGCCGCCGAAGATATCCCCCGGACATGGGGCTTGATCGCCGGCACTGGAACATTCAGAAGAGCAGGTTACGCTTATATTCAGCTGCATCCTGTTATTAGCCGTGACGGTGCCCTTTATGCGGCGGACAGATTCCGCATACGCCTCAGTTATCCCGATGCCGGACCCGCTGTTTCCCTCTCCGGTGCGGCAGGCGCTGTATTCGAGGCACTGTTCGAAGGCGGAAATCATATCTGGAGCATTCCAGCAGAAAGACATGATTCAAGTCCTTTCTGGGGGCTCCCATGGTACGCCCTCGATATTGATACGGCAGGGATTTACTGCATTACCGGAGCTGATATCCCTTCTGCTGAGGGTACTCCTTCGTCCACACTTTCTCTGTTCTGCGGCAGAGGGCGCGAGATGGGGAATGAACCCTGGCTGAACGAGTACACCCCGAGACCTGTTCCTGTTCTGATTGAGGACGGCGGAGACGGCGTCTTTGATGCGGGGGACAAATTATTCTTTTTTGGAAGAGGACTGGCCTGGTGGGAACCCGATTCTTCATCGATTAACGGTCTGCCTTCTCATTTTAATCACAGGTACAGCACTCGCAATACATACTGGCTTACGTGGGGCGGGGAAGACGGGGCCAGGATGAATGTTCAGAACGGTGAACTGACCGGTGCTCCCGCAATGCCGGACAGTTTTCTCTCAAGGCAGCACCTTGAACAGAATCATATTAGAACCCGCGGAATTATCCCTTTCCCGGATGACTGGGCCTGGATCAAGTCCGAAGGTTCTTCCAGTACATGGCACTATTTTAGTTTCGATGCCCCTTATTCCAGAGGCACCGGTTTTCTGAAGATCAAACTGTTCTCACTTAATGCAAAAGTGCATCATATCAGATTACATATTAACGGAAGCTCAGTATGTGATACCACCTGGATGGGTACTGGTGAATTTCTTCTCACCGTGCCTGCGGAGGGAATTCTGGAATCGGCGAACTCTCTCAGTCTTCAGATAATCAGGGAATCGGGAAACGATACCGTTTTTCTTGACTGGTTTGAAGTATTCGGATGGACGGACATATCTGTATCCGGTCAGGCTCAGGTACCACTGGACTGGTGGAATGTAACCGCCCGGCAGGAGTTCACATGGGAAAACGATATGTCTGATGCTCTGGTATTCCTCGCAGGCGGTGATACACTTGCGGAAAATATCAGTGTTGATGACCCGCACAAGTTCGAATTTGAAGTGCCAGCATCCTGGGACACAAGAGAGCTCTGGATATCCGATTACGCGGATATGCGTTTTCCAGCAGAAGTACGGTACGAATCACCTGGCAGGATCAAAGGAACACTGCATGGCGCAAGCTGCATCTACATCGCAGCCGATGAGTTCTACGGTGATATAGAACCCCTTGCGCAGCTGAAACCTGATGTGATCGCAATTGCAGCTTCCGAGATCTACGATGAATTCAACGGGGGCGTTCGAGACCCCAGGGCTGTTCAGGCGATGGTTTCGTACATAATCAATTCATGGGATCCGATACCTGAGGATATTATTCTTGTAGGCGGCGGAAACTGGGATCCGCTTAATTTTATCTCGACCAAAGTGTCTTACATTGATGTTCTGTATATGGAAGGAACCTACATTGCCGTGGACGATGAGTTTGTAATCGTTGATGGATCCCCGCTCCCTCAGATAGCATTATCCAGAATGGCTATAACCAACCGTTCCGATCTTCAGCTGTTAGTAGACAGGAGTCTCTCCTACCGCAGCGGTGAAAACTCCGGAGTCTGGCAGACCGTTGTACTGGGTGCTGCGGACGATGAATTTTCACCTATTCACGGAAATGATGAAAGGTATCATACCGAGGGCGTTGAAAGGTTGCTGACCGATCATCTTCCAGCTGTGCTTCGCCCCGAGAAACTCTATCTTGTCTTCTACGAGCGGAACAGCGTAGGGGACAAACCCGAGGCGAGGGTAGACTACATCGACCTCTGGAGCGAGGGGGCTCTGGTCTCCTTATATCTTGGTCATGGCGCTTACGACCAGCTGGCGGATGAAGGTCTTCTGTACCTCGAGGATAACGGGCTCCTTACGTGTGAGCAGCGTCTTCCATTCGCAATTTTCGGATCATGTGACGTAGGGCAGTTCCATAACCCTTCGTCCGAATGTCTGGGCCAGCAGGTAACAACATCTCAGGGGGGAGGAGCGATACTGGGACTTGGAGCCACAGATAAGACATCGGGTCCGCTGAATGAGACCTTTGTCGGCTTCATTTTCGATCGAATGTTCAGTGAACCGGATCTGTCAGTGGGCATGAGTGTAATGCTTGCTAAGATAGAGGCTGGCTACACTTATACTATAGCTCAGTATATACTTTTCGGCGACGGCAGTCTGAGCCTTGCTTTCCCCTGGGATTCGTTCGATGTATCCAATAATGTTCTATTTGCGGGGGAAGAGGTCACACTTACCGGTTCTGCCCCTGCGGAAGGTCTGATTTTCGTTGAGTCGTGGGAATCATGCCAGCCGGATACATACTACACCCGCAGGCAGCATCTGCCGATCGACTACCTTTCTGTTCCGGGCAGATTTTATTCAGGTACGGTTTACTCCGAACCGGATTACGCCGTGAGTATGTTCGTACCAGTTGACAGTGATACCGGAGCCCTTGCCAGGACTCAGCTGACATTCATGAATAACGATCTCTTCGCTGCTGTCTCAACTTATCCTGCAAGACTTGCTCCTGGAAACCCCCTTCCGGATAATGAAGGACCGGTTGTCGAACTCTGGATTGAGGGATATCGGAATACGATAAATCCTGAGATTTCGGGTGATATTTTTGTAAGAGCGATTATTTCTGACAGTTCCGGCATCAACCTTCTTGGTAACCCGGGCAGGCAGCTTGCTCTTTATGTGGATGGTACACCTGATGATGTCTCGGGCTATTTCCAGTACCATACAGGTTCAAGCACCACGGGCGAACTGAGGGTTGGAATAGGTGTTCTTGAACCCGGCAGTCATATTCTCCAGTTAAGGGCGTCAGACGGACTTCTGAATACATCCACTACAGAGATAGAATTAAGTGTCACAGAGGATAATTCATTCGTGATAAGCAACGTGTTTCCCTATCCTAATCCATGCACTGACGGAACATCGATCAACTGGACCCAGACATCGCCCGGAAAGGTTGATATTTCCGTTTACACTGTGACCGGAAGAAGGGTGATATCGTTCGGGAACATTGAAGGGACAGCAGGATATAATCAGTGCTTCTGGGACTGCAGAGATACAGACGAAGACGCGGTGGCCAGCGGGACCTACATTTTTACCGTATCTGCTGTTTCACTTTCCAATTCGGGAGAGAACTCCAGAGCTACCGGAATAATAGCTGTCGTACGAGACTGATAACTTATAATACTGCAAACCGGCAGTGCCCGGCTTTTAACCGGTTGAAAAGATTACATTAAATCCGGAGGAGCTTCCGGTTTCGAGCAGGAGGAACTATGAAAAAAGGATTATTTCTGATTTTTGCACTTCTTGTCATATCTTCACTGACATACGCTTCCACAGCCAGTGTTATATGGATGACAATCACTCCGGGCGCACGCCCGAACGGAATGGGTGAAGCTTTTACAGCCCTTGCAAATGATGCAACCGCATCTTACTGGAACCCAGCCGGACTGGCTTTTGTTGACACTACGGGAAATGAAATCACTCTTCAGCACAGTAACTGGCTTCCTCAGCTTGCTAATGACCTTTACTATGAGTTTCTCGGTTACGCCACTCACATAGACGGGTGGGGCGGTGTCGGAGGCAACATCACTTTCATGTCAATGGGAGAGCAGCTTGAAACAACTCAATCCGGCCAGGAACTTGGAACATTTTACTCCTACGGTATTGCCCTGACAGGTTCCTTCGGAACCGAGGTAACACCGGGTGTAGCCGTGGGGCTGGGGCTGAAATTCGTTTACGATCATCTCTACTATAAGGACTCAGGCAAAGGAACATCCTTCGCAGCTGACCTGGGCGTGCTGTACGAAGTACCCATGGAAGCACTGGGACTTGAAAGCGCGGGGCAGGTGAATGTAGGGGCGAGCCTGACCAACCTGGGGCCGAATGTGAGCTACGGAGGCGACTCGGGCGATAATCCCCTTCCGCGCACTATAAGAATGGGAATCGCCTATATTCCATTTGATTCACATCTGACACGCCTCCGGTGTACAGCCGATTACAGCAAGCTCCTTACAAATGTAGATGAAGGTCTTGGAACGGAATTCAACGAGAACAAGTGGGGGGCCGGAGCCGAATTCTGGTACTACGACCTGATGGCCCTCAGGGCGGGATACATCCATGATACGGAAGGTATCTCGACTATCCAGGGACCCACCTTCGGAGCAGGACTGCAGTATGCCGGTTTTCAGCTTGATATGGCCTTCATACCGGTCGAGGAGAATCTGCAGGGATCAGGGAAATACAACTCCAAGTATTCCCTGTCCGTAAGGTTCTAGAAGTAAATGAGAAAAATCTTATCGCTGCTGCTGTTGTTAACAACCGCTGTTGCCTGGGCTGCTCCGCCTCTTATTCACGGAGTTATGCCTCCGCTGCATGAACGACCCTCGGAAGGGTTGGCTATCGCAGGGCCGGGCAAGATCGATGGTTCTGACGATACAATCAATATCTGTATGATAAGGGTGCAGTTTCTGGAGGACTTTACCGATGAGACCAGCGGGAACGGCAGATTCGACCTCAGCGCCGATCCTCCCCATAACAAAGAGTATTTCCAGGGTCTTATGAGCGATCTCGCTTCATATTACGAGGATGTAAGTGGAGGAGAACTTACTCTTTCCATCGATGTGTACCCGACCTCCTCTGAAGGTTCGTACACATTGCAGCACCAGATGATGTTTTACGGTGATGATGAAAATTACATGCAGGGAGCATGCATGCTTATGCATGATGGCATCCAGCTTGCTGATGATGAAGTGGATTACAGTCTGTACGACGCCGTTATTATCGTTCATGCCGGTTCCGGTCAGGAAGCTGATATTTACAGAAACAGCCCCGGAGATATCGGATCGCTATTCCTTACCCTCACAGACCTGATATTCTATCTTCCCGGCGCCGGTCTGGGGTACCAGGGAATTCCCACGTCCGACGGGGTTTTTATCCGTGAGAGTGTAATCGTTCCCGAGCAGGAATCACAGGACGGATTCGGTCTTGGCGTACTTGGAACCATCTGCCACGAATTCGGACACCAGCTGGGTCTGCCTGATCTTTACGATACATTTACAGGCCATGTCGGAATCGGCGGATGGGATCTTATGGGTTACGGGCAGTGGCTGATGAGCGGGTACTGGCCGGCATCACTGAGCGCATGGTCCAGAATCTATCTGGGCTGGAATACGGCTGTAGAAGTAACCGATGGAACTCATGAACTGCGCTGGGATGAGACTATTCTGAAAATTCCCCTGAACAGTTCGGAATACCTGCTTGTGGAAAACAGACAGCGTGATCCTGATGGAAACGGGATGTGCGGAATACACGAACACGATTTCGGTCTTCCCGGTTCAGGGATTCTGATCTGGCATATCGATGAAACCCGTCTGGGCGCCTATCTCTCGATGAACATGGTTAATGTTGATCCTGATCATAAGGGTGTTGATCTTGAAGAGGCGGATGGTATTCAGGATTTCGATTATTCTCTCCCCGATATATACGGTTACGAGGGCAGTGAGTTCGATCCATGGTTCACCAGCGGTTACGCCTGGAAATTTTCTCCCGATTCTGATCCCTCAAGCGATGCAAGCTGGGGCGGTAAAACTTTTGTAACTGTTGAAGTTCTCGATGAACCTGCCAACAGAATGAACGTTCAGATTAACAGAACAACAGTATGTGAAGGCTGGCCCATTCAGACATCTCCTTCAAAGTGGGGACCGCTGATCTGGGAGGATGCTGACGCTGAAGGAGACCGGCTCGTTGTAACAGCTGAAACAGGACACGTTATCGAATACCTGTACGATGGTTCCGGTCCGCACTCCATGGGATCAAGAATGACAGCTCCCCCGGTGGCCGGAAATCCATCAGGAGGCGTACCGCTTCTGCTGCTCTGTAAGTACGATGGTCAGGTACACCTCAGGGATATAGAGTGGAACGAGCCTGCCGGATGGCCAGTTACCCTTACAGGAGGAGGAGCGGGCACCGCAGCGCTGATCAGTTCGAAGCTTGGTATTGTAGCAGTTGCGGATGACGAGAGCAGGATACACGTGTTCGATTCAGTCGGAGAATCACTGAGCGGATGGCCTGTTGTTTCGCAAGCTCCGGTTTCGGGGCTGGCCGTATATCCCGATGAGCAGAACCCCGGCATTATCGCCGCATCGATAGATGGTCGTATCTATCTCTGGAACATTGATGGAGAAGAAGCTGAAGGCTGGCCTGTTACTCCCGGCAGTGAAAACACCGGCATACCTTTTGCCGCAGATATCAACCGTGACGGTTCCGCCGATATCATCGTGACTAGCGGTGACTATCTCTATGTTTACGACAGGGAAGGCAGCATACTTCCGGGATTTCCATCGGCACTTCCTGATTCTCCTCTATCTTCACCATGCCTGAGTGACCTGGACAGCGATGGAAGTCTGGAAACAGTTATCCTGACCGATTGCGGTGTATCCGCTGTCGGTCCTTCGGGCGCCACACTTGAAAACTGGCCGGCATTGTTCGAGCAGGACAGCCTGGTTTCGGAGTACAGCAGAAACAGACGCGGTATCGGAGGCAGCGGTTTCGTTTTGATCACAACGGATGACGGCAGAGTTCAAATGTTTGATTCGGAGGGCGGACAATCCGGAGTTTTCCCGCTGTCGGTAGGGGATAACCCTATAGGACGCCCTCTGCTGTGGGACCCTGAGAACACCGGTAACTGGAGAGTCGCGGCAGCCGATGAAAGTGGCAGCATCAGCTGCTGGAATACTTCTTTTAAACCGGATGGCTGGTTCACAGGTATGGACATGTCAGGTTCCAACTGCTGGTGGAGCGAGGATCTTCCGCCGTCTCCAGCGATGGGCTCCATACTCCGGGAGGGTTCTTTCTATGTTTATCCCAACCCTGTTCAGCAGGGGACTGGAGTAATCCGTTTTCAGCCGGGTGATGATTGTACATGGGAAATCAGAATATTCAATATGGGCGGTGACCTGGTCACATACAAAAATGGAACAGCCCCCGGGGGAGCTCCCTGGGAGGTTAACTGGAATACCGAGGATCTTGCGCCGGGAGTTTATTTTGTCAGCCTGCACATATCTTCCGAGACCGGAACAACGGATGCTCTATTTCATGCGGCGGTGATAAATTGAGAATTACTTCAGCTCTTCTGTTATCTGTTCTGATTGTTTTGCCGGCAGTATCGGATGCGGACCCGGGTATCCGGAAGGGTGCTCTGCTTCGGTCCGCCGTGCTTCCCGGATGGGGGCAGATGCATCTAGGTCATTCGACAAGGGGAATCATCTTCATGAGTCTTGATGTCCTTACCTGGGCGGGAGTAGGACTTTCATATCTTGAAGGTACGTTCAATCGAGACGATTACACATGGCTTGCGATATCCGAAGCAGGTGTTTCCGTTGCCGGAATGTCAGGTGATTTTCTCGATGATATTTCAGACTTCAATTCAAATACGGAATTCAACGACTATATTCACAGGCTTGCAAGGTACTACTATCCTGATGATCCGGATGCTCAGAGAGCATATTTTGATACTCATGCCCGATTCGGCTCCGAGAGCTGGAACTGGTCATCCGATGACGCAAGGAATCAGTTCGTCGACAGACTGAGAGAGAGCAGACAATGGTTCAGAAGAAGTATGTACATAGCCGCTTTTGCCCTGGTTAACAGGGTTGTCAGCGCAATAGATGCTTCGCTGCTTGACGATAGCCGTCCGGGCGTTTACACTTCACTTTCTTTCCCCGAATATCGTGATTTTTCCTCGGTCAGGTTTTCGATTGGAGCCAGATTCTGATGACTGTATTTATTCTCGCGATGATTCTTCAGAGCACCGCTCCGGCATGGTGGACAGATGGTACTCCTTCAGTTCCCGGGATTATGGAGATAGACAGACGTCATGACCCCTCTTTCGAGCCCACAGGCCCCCTCCACACAGGCAAGGGTCACAGCATAGGAGATACGATAAATTTCTGGTCCATCGACCACAGCACAGCTTATCCCATGTTTTACCTTACTTCAGCCACATGCAGGTATATAGGCGATAATACCTACATTTTCGTGGAGGATACCCAATGGAACCTTCATTACGATCAGGATGCTGTTGATGTATTTTCTGCAGCTCTGGAGGACAGCACTCCATCCGGACCCGGAGGGATCGTAGAAACTGATTCCGGAGTTTTCGGGCAGCCGCCCGATGCCATTGACGGAGACCCGAAAATATATTTTCTGGTGCTTGATATCAGGGACGGTTTCGATCCGGAACAGGGCGGAGCCTACATTGCCGGATTCTTCAGCCCCTACAATCAGTTCACGGAAACAGAGGCTTACCTTTACTACGGTGGTCACTCCAACGAAGTAGAGATGCTCTATATAGATTGTTTCCCCAGCAGCCAGGGAGATGCAGCTTACACGGCATCTCATGAACTTGTACACCTTATTCAGTGGGGAATTGAACCTTTCAACTCCGAGGAGCTCTGGGTCATTGAGAACCAGGCGCAGTCAGGCACATTCGTCTGCGGTTACCCCGCTTTCCAGATTGAGACTTTCCTGGAAGTGGGCGGTATAACCCCTATCAAGTGGACGAAACTGGAAAATATAATTGACTATGTAGCCGGTTACGGGGCAGGTTTTCTATACTTCGCGTACCTGTACGAAAATTACGGCGGAGACGATTTTCTTTACAGATCCTTAAGATCATCCGACCACGGAATTGCGGGAATCAGCGAAGCCATCCGCGACGTCACTGGTTCGAACCCCGATATGAACCGTATTCTTCTTGACTGGATGCTTGCCTGCTGGATAGATGACCCTGACTTCGGTAACGGTAAATACGGATGGGATTCCTTCAGGATAGCGGATTACGATACTGCATCTCCCGGTAACAGACCCGGGCTCGATTACACTTCCGAGATCACCACAGATCCCTTTTTGCATCTGGGAGAACAGATGTCTTCGTATCAGGGCAGATACTACACTGTCGACAGCGGATTGAGCGGCAGCTTCCGTGCAGCCGCCGCAGGTCTGGGAACTCTGCAGGCATTCATTTTTGATGAAGCAGCCGGGACGCTTGAGGAGCTGGATACCGGCTCAGCGAACGATGTTGCGATACCGCTTCCCGTAGATAGTGATATTTTGCTTCTCTGCAGTACATTCTCCGGCCTCAGCCTTGATGTATCAGCAGGTTCGATCGTATCATCAGCTGATGTTTTCACATTCTATCCTCAGCCTTGCCTCGGTACGCTTTTCTTCCAGTTCTGGTCCGCAGGAGGGAACGCTGAACTTTCGGTTTTCTCAGTCTCCGGTGAATATGTGGAAACCGTTTATTTCAGCAGCGTAGTCAGCGGAGAAGTTACATTAGCCTACCCGGGGGCATCCGACCTCGCATCGGGTACCTATTTCTTCAGATTCAGCCAGGGCGGTCGAGTAGAAACCGGCTCATTCACAGTTGTGCGCTAACACCTTAATCATCCTGCTCGCGGCTCTTGGGAATCCCACGCATTCCGCATCGACAGCAGAGTATTTCTACACCTGTTCAGAATACATAACGGTTCCCGGGGGAATAATCGATGCCGAGATAAACGGAACTGGGGATATTTACGTACTCCTGCCCGGTCTGCCTCACCTGCTCATCTACGAAGCCGATGGCTCCCTTTCCGAATATGATCTGTCCGATATTCTTCTTCCCGGGGGAATGTGCATCGATGAGCGATGGGGATGGTTCGTTACGGATGAACTTAGGGATATCGTGTATCGTTACGATGATTCGGGCGAGCCTGCGGATATCTGGCACTCCAGGGGCATGCCCGGGGATATCTGCCTGCGGGGTCTTTCAGTTCTCTACATTTCCCGTGCGGGCGGTACAGTCGTTTCCATAGAGGATCAGGATGATGTTATTGTAAGACTCACGGGTTCCGGTGATGGGCAGCTCTCCGCCTCAGGAAGCTGCACCGTCTATTCATGCGAAGATGAAACCCTGCTTTTCGAGAATTATTCAGCACCTGAATCGCTACCTTCTGCGGGCACATGGGTCGCAGCAGGGGGAGAACTGATCGTTCTTCAGGACTCCACTGTGCGGGACGGCAGCGGGTCTGTTCTGTTCAGATTACCCCGGATCGGTGAATTCTCCCGGATATCCTGTTCGGTCAACCTGAATCACTGCCTGCTATGGTCACCGGGGGAAGGCAGAATACTGGTGCTGCGGTGAGTCTCTTCGCTGCTGCTGTATTGTTTCTTACCTCAACTGCCATGAATTTCGAAAGTGACGGCTCGGCCTTCTTCGAAACCCCCGACTCCCTCTGGATAATACCGGGCTCTATTACAGCTGTCGCTGATGGCGATACGCTTAATGCTGTGTCCGGATCGTCGGGAGTAAGAACCGGTATTATTCTCGATCCTCCTCCTCCGCCCGGCTCTACCGTTACATTGGAATTTGAAGTCCTGCAGTTAAGTATTTCCTCATCTACCTCACTTGATGTCAGTTTTGCGGGGAGAAGGATGACAGAGCAGCTGCACGGGTATGCCGCTGACCCTTTTCAGGAGCATGGTCTGTACATATCCGGTTCAAAGAGAATAGGATTCTCAGTTGGCGAGGGCGGGGGACTGGATCAGGGAACGAGAATCTCGATAGAAGGAATGGCAGCTCCGGGGATCACGGTTTCGGGAAGTATTACGGATCGCAATCTGACAGCCGGACACTCCTCTTCGGAACTTATATCTCAGCTTGACAGGATATTCTTCATCGTTGACGGCTCCTCATGGCAGGCCAGGCTGGGCGATATGGACTGGATAAGCGGTAATGGGGAGACAGGTCCCCTTTCGTGGAGAAGGGAGGTAAGCGGAGTTGATGCGGAGGCTGATATCAGCGAGTTCATCAGCACAGGCGCGGGTTACGGAACGTCCGGGGACGAAAGACAGAGAAGTGTTTTCAATACGGAAGAGGGAATTCAGGGGCCTTACGATGTCTCAGGAGGATGGGAGATCGTTCCCGGCAGTGAGAAAGTATGGCTTGACGGTCAGCTTTTGCAGCGGGGCGCGACCGAGGATTATCAGATGGAATACGCTTCAGGTCTCCTGACTTTTACAGCAGGGCGGCTGATAAGGAATGCCCAGAGGGTGGAGATCACATTCTTCCAGCGAGGTGACGGTTTCAGGAAGGATTTTGCAACAGCCTTCGCGGTTTACTCCCGGAGCGGTCTTGCGATAGAACTGAAGGGTTTTTACAGTCAGGATGACAGAGAAGCCCCGCTCGGTTTTGTTCTGACAGAAGAAGCGGAAGCTGTTCTCAGCGAAGCCGGGGAAGATCCTGCAGAAGCATGGATTGACGGCGCTTCGAGCGTTGGACAGGGAAATGGCAGCTATACTCTGGATTCTCTTGGACATTACGTTTATCTCGGACCCGGTCAGGGTGACTGGAATGTTATTTTCGGCAGACCGCCATCAGGGAATGGGGACTACATTTTCGACAGTTCACTCGGCGGGTATCTCTGGGCAGGCACAGGCGTCGGAACCCATCTGCCGCGTCAGTACATACAGATACCGAAAGGCTACAGTACCGGCGGGTTCAGCGCGGATTACGGATCGGGGAGCATTGAGATGGAATTAGAGGCGGTCTTCTCCGGAAGAACCGGTAACCTGTACAACCCGGAAGAGACCTCAAGGGAAGGTACCTGTATCACGGGTGCTGCTGAGCTGGAATTCTGGGAAGACGGTCCGGGACTGACTGCGGGAGGCAGACTTGTTTCCTCCGGGTACCAGCCTCCATCAGAGCTTGAGCCTGACAGTACTCTTGCGGCATGGTCACTTCCCGCAGAATACGATGGTATGGATAACATCGCGGATGTGAGCGTCGGAGGAGATGGACTTCTGGTTTCCGCTTCCGGCAGGTTCATGGAATCCGGAGGTATCCTTGAGCGGTATCGTGTTACTTCGAATCCTGTCCTGGGCGGTATCCGTATTTCAGGCGGGGGAACATTCCTGCGGAGAAACAACACACCTCAGATGGCTGCGGGTCAGACTTCTTCCATCTCGGTCTCGGCAATACCCGCAAGTGGTTCGCTCAAACCGTTCGCCGGCTGCACTTTCTCGGAAGAATCATGGATTGACAGCTTGTCCGGCGGTGTGAATACAGGATATACAGGGCT
>JBDLJP010000014.1:0-15981 GCA_039714295.1 Candidatus Fermentibacterota bacterium | reverse complement strand
TAACCGATTCCAAACAGCTGAGCAACGATTCCATACGGGCATACGCCGGGCAGATCAGGAGGTCTTCCAGCGGATATTTCTCTATTGTATCCGTTTCTCCGCTTGATTACAACAGAAGGTTCGATGAGCTTTCGAGAATCGGAAAGAACAGCCTTGATCTGCTGGCCGAATGTCATGCTGAAGCGATTACAGAGCTTCTCAAAAAGACGCCGAACCCCGAACGCGTTATCATAGATAAATTCTGCAATGAGAAACGGATCGCCTGCCTTCTGCCTGAAGGAAACTATCTGCTTGACCTCCATGTCAGAGCTGAATCGGATCCGGCAGTGGCGGCAGCGTCCATCCTCGCCAGGGATGCGTACCTTGAAGGTCTGGATCGGATTTCCCGAAAATTCGGCATAACAGCCCTCTCAGGCTCCGGGGAGAAAACCGATTCAGCAGTCCGCATGTTCGTCAGCGAGTACGGGGCGGATATTCTGGACGAGATAGCCAAGATTCATTTCAGGAACACATTCAAGGTTATGTCTCTCTTCAGCTGATAATATATTTCGACATAAGCTCTGTATTCCACCCGGAGCAGGTGGAGAATTAAAGCAATGTACTGCACATGTGTTTGACTGGAAACAGTCTTATATTGCAAAGCATACTCCGATGTCAGTTCTTGACATAGAATATACATTCTCTTATGTATCCCGCTTGTATAGGGAGATATGTTTTTTTACGCACAAATTTCTAGCAGATGATGAGAAACCCCGAAAGGAGCAAACGTGAAAATTTTGTTAACTGGAATCATAACCGCGTTCATTCTTGTACTTGCAGCCGGTTGTGGAGAACCCGCCGAGGAAGCAGTTGAAGATACAGAAGCAGTAGAGACTGAAGAAGCTGTCGAAACAGTTGAAGAAGCTATTGAAGAGACTGAAGAAGCTCTTGAAGAAGCTCTTGAAGAGACTGAAGAAGCTCTTGAAGAAGTTGAAGAGATTCTTGAAGAAGTCGGCGAAGTTCCCGAGGAAATCGTAGAAGAGATCGAAGAAGTCGTTGAAGAGACTGAAGAAGTAATCGAAGAAGTCGTTGAAGAGACTGAAGAAGCTCTCGAGGAAGCTGGAGAAGCTATAGAAGAGATACTTTAAGGGGAATTAACCTCTTAGCAGTTACTCTTTTTACCAGAACTTCGATCATAGATCAGGGCGGCGCTTTTGCGCCGCCTTTTCCTTTTCTCAGGAAATCCATTATTCCGCTGACCCCGCTTGAAAGCAGTTTTATCGAACCGTCATTGAACCAGTGCTCGGGGAGAAGCCTGATATAGGGATGTTTCGTGAATCTTTTTCCCATCAGCACCAGCGCTTTGCGTTCATTCATGTTTCTTATAAGTCTCCCGGCTGCCTGGATCACTCGAACCATTCCTGGAATCGCCCAGGTATGAATAAATGGATCCAGTTCACGCAAGCGGTAACTTTCCGAAAGAAGTTTCATGCGGAGGCTCATGCCAGGCAGCGATGGTCCGACTATTATCGCACCGAGCAGATTCTCCGAGCGAAGATCTATCCCTTCTGAAAAAACTCCTCCTGAGACTGTCAGAACAAGCTGATTTTCCGATTCGATTCGTTCGATGAACTCTGCCCTCTCTTCGCGGCTCATACCAGGAGACTGAATGAGGAGTGGAAGAGCAGTATTCATAAGGTGATCAGCGATAAGTTCGAGGTAGGCGTAAGAGGGGAAGAATACAAGCCATGTACCAGGCATCCCGGAAAAGATATCGATTATTCTGCGCGAGAGCAGGGAAGCGGATTGATTTCTGCTTCTGTATCTGGTATCTGTTTCCGGGCTTATCCAGACTCCAAGATTCTCTCTCGGGAAAGGCCAGGCGATTTCTCTTGAAACGGTATTATCCTTATCGGGGAACCCCAGAAGGTATTTAAAATGATCGAAGGGCGTAAGCGTAGCAGAGAAAGCGGTCGTGCTGTGACAGCTTTCAAGCCTTTCGCGCAGGAAAAGAGATGGGTCGGTGCAGAACCACTGCAGTATATGATCACCGTTCTCACTGCGGATTAGCAGATGGTACCTGTTATCTGAAATACCGGAGATCTTTGAGAAATCAATGATCGATCTGAAAATTTCCCGCAATGAATCGGGAGGATCACGCAATTCGCTAATATGCCCGATCCAGAGTTCGGTCTGGAGAGGGATTTCAGTATCGGATGGAAGTTCGATCTCAATCTCCCGAGCATTCTCAAGAAGGATCCTCCATTCCCGGAATCCTTTAGTCCAGGGATTGAGAAGCTTCCTCCTTTTAGCAGGGCAGCCGCCGTCTTCCAGCAGCTCCTCTATCCAGGAGAACTTGATCTCGGGTGAGTAGTAGTCAATCGCCCTTGAAGGAAGGTTCGCGGCTTCATCAATAAGAAGGGCGCACATCTCTGCGGTGTTCTGCTCAAGGAAAAATCGTTTCAGAAATACATGGGGATCGAATACATAGTTATAGTCACAGATCACAATGTCACACTGAGTGGCAAGGCACAGCCCCAGCTCGAATGCGCATACTCCTGCACGCTCCGCCATAGCCATAAGGATATCGGGGCCGATAATCTGAAGATCAAGGAGTTTCTCCATAACTTCTGACTCATGGATCTTACCGCGGAAATCCATGGCGTAGGGACAATCATCAGGGAAGCAGCGGGGTCTGCTTCTATGACATATCTGCGATCTTGCTGTAACGAATACTGCTCTGAGCGGCACCCCTTGATCGATAATTATTTCAAGTGTTTCCCGGACGATTGATTTGTGTGTGTTCTTTGCGGTCAGGAAGAAAAGCGTGAGCCTTCGGGGCAGGGTTTGCGGTATTGCGCCCGTAAGAACGGCAGCTGTCTTTCCGGTACCTGTCGGCGCCTGGATCATGAGGTATTCCCTGTTCTCAATGCAGTTACCGACATCATTCAGCATTTCCTGCTGTCCCGGCCTTAATGAATCATACGGGAAATGAAATCCGCTTAAAGCTGAAATCTGAATTTTCTTTCTTGTATCTTCAGCTGAGAGGAATTCAGCTGTATTCCCCAGATGATCCTGCCATAATTCCTCCAGCCTCTCATCTGTCAGATCGAGCGGGTAGTAGAAAGCTTCCGGTTCGTCTGTGTCCATTGAAAGAAAAACCAGGTTCGCGTCGATGGAATCAAGCGTGAGCCCCCGTGATGAGGAAAAAGCTTTTGTATAGAAATAGAGCTGAAGCGAATTATTCAATCTGCTCCGGATCGGATCGGTAAAATCAGGTTTTCCGTCAATGGTTTTGACTTCAAGGATTTTCAGGGATTCGTCCGATTCAAACAGCAGATCAAGTCTGCCCCGGATTAAGAATCTGATGCCCAGGACATTCAGATCAAGATTGACAGAGATTTCCTTCTCCCAGCCACCCCTGACCAAACTGCGCTGGAATGCGGAGTGAATCCTCTGTCTTTCATGAAGATTAAGGGGGGTACTGGAGGGCACCAGAGAGTCCGGCAGCCAGCCGAAATTGAGGAGGTCACCTATGCCGGTTGTCAGTGTTTTTGTTTCTGGATCGTATCCGGTAATCATGCGTTTACTATAAGCAATATGGAAGCTGCTGTCATCATGAAAAAAACCCGCTCCGCATGAAGCGGAGCGGGAATCATGTCTCTTATATTGAGATCAGTTAATGAGCACGACCTTGTGAATCCCACCGGTTCCGTCTACTGTGGAATACTTAACCATGTAAATTCCAGCGGGAGCCTGCGCGCCGCCGCATGTACCGCTCCACATGAACTCGTGCGAACCTTCCGCCAGTTCACCCGAATGGAGGGTTTCTACAGCTCTGCCGCTGAGGTCGTAAATTGTCAGTTCGAAGTTACCTGTCCCCGATACGGTCACGGGGATTCTCATCGATTGTCCCGGATTGGGGAACGGTGTACCGACAGCGAAGAGTGCGGTACTGCCCGATTCCGCAATTCCCACGCTGTTAATGATCCCCACTTCGGGAAGCGCGTTATGGGCGGTAACCATCCAGTCTATTTCATTCAGATCGCCGATGGGATCAAACAGCAGAGTTACGGCTCCTGTAGAATCGGTAAGACCGGTTGCGTAAAGACTGTCAGCATCCTTGCGAAGGCAGACCAGGGCACCGGATACCGCGCCCTTGTCGGGCATGGAAACCTGGAAAAGAGCTTCACTCGCACCTGGGGGAAGAGTAGCGGGAGGTATGACAGTAAGTTCCACAGGAACTTCCGTCCTCATGTCCATGGTCGGGTCGCCGAAGACCATGAAAAGGTCCCATTCATCCTCGGCGTATCCTTCCCAGCCGCTGCTTGAATAAGGGTTGAAGGGAGCGGCTGCCTGCATCTCGAGTTTACCTGCCGTCATCATCTGTCCCGCAAGGTAACCTCCCGAAGGGTTGGTGTAGCTGAAGGGAGGAGAGACGAAATCATCGTTGAAGCTCATGTAGCATCCGTAAACAATGTAATCGTTGAAATAGCTGTAGGAATTTGCGCATGCAGCCACTACAGCAGTGGCTCCGCCTTCCATTCTTGCGAAGGATTCAGCGAAGCAGAGGTTCTGGTGGAACTGCCCCGTAAGGCAGTTGAAACTGAATACAACCGGAGCCTCCATACCGTTGGTGAGGCTTGCGAAATTTGAAATGCTGAACGAGGGATTGCTCCAGCCCGTTACACCTCCATGGTCCCTGTGCTGAATAAGGAAGATACCATCGTTAATGGAGTCGATAATATCCGATGTGGTTCCGTCAAATGTTATCTCCGCTGGAACCATTTCTCCGTTGGAGGGAAGACCGGGGTTGTAGTAAAATGGGGGGGAAGCCGATGAGTTTTTAACGTAAACCCTTGTTGCGGTTTTGCCGTAGATATCCTCATAGGTATCATGCACGGTTTCACAGGTGTAGAGGAACCATCTGGTAGAAGTTTGACCGGAGAGTTCCAGCTCACCGGCACAGAGAACTGTGTTCCAGAAATCATAATCCATTATCGGGTCGAACTGCCATTTCAGCTGTTTGTCCTCGATGTTGGGATAGAAGTCTGTGGGTGTGGCGAATCTTCCGTGAAAGATGTCAGCCATGTAATCGGTTCCATCAACACAGGCGTATCTGTTATCACTCCAGATACCGGTGGGCGCGTTGTATGCGGTCAGGTCCGGGCCGTCTCCCACCATGAGAACGAATGAAGGAGGGATGATCCAGGTATCGTAAGCGTTCTGTATGTAATCTTTTATTTCCGTATATGTCCAGGTTCCTGCGGCGACTACAGCCGGAAGGTAGCCCTGTTCCCATTTGGCGGTTACGAAAGTATCCATCATCGAGTCTACGAAATCGTCTCCCGCGATGATAAGAAGCTCGGCGGCATCGATATCCATTGCTTCCCTCATGTTACGGGCATATACGGGACCTGATGCGTTGAAGTGGGATGTTCTCCGGGGTTCTCCGAGAATATCCGCATTCACAAGAACCTGGTTGTAGGTAGGCTCGAAATACCTGGAGTAGAGCCTTTCGTCAACACTTACGGTTCCTCCGAATTCTATGTTTACTCTTATATGGCAGGCTACCGAAAGCTCGTTTGTTGACGCGTCCCACATAATGGGATTGATCGCGAAACGTCCTACAGTGACTCCTCTGAGGATACCATCGATCTTGCAGTATGCCGTCTCGTCAGGATAGGTTCCTGTCTGATAGGCGGACGGCTCGTATGTGAAGGGAGGCATATCATCGTTATCGTACGGAATGGGCTGCATCGGGTAGGGTGTAACCTGCCCTATTTCTACCGTTTTCATCGATTCAACAGTAAAGGTCACCGATGCGTCTGCAGGCAGCGCCGCAAGGAACGACACTTTGGGAAGCTGCGGGTAACCGGGCTCAAGAGCTGAGATAGTCATGCCGGGTACGTTGAGAATGGTGAAATCCAAACCGTTCTCAACTGTTTCGGTCAGGCCTATACCTGGAACAATGACATCAACAACCATGCCCGAGGGTGTGGATTCGATAACTGTTACCGTTGCATTATCAGCAGCATCGAATCCGAAATCGATCCAGTCCGCGAATATTACGCCGCAGACTATCAGAAGAACAAAAACAGTCTTTTTCATATTTTCCCGTTTCAAATTGTGAGTGAACAACAAGATCCTGTCAATAAAATACACCAGCCCATTATATATTCTTATACAGGTTTTGAACTTCAATGTCCATACTGTGATTTGTACGATATTTGCGCGATGATTCTGCGGATCATGAATTCTGTTTTATATTAACTCCGAATAAGAGAACTGCAGCATTCCATTCATTCAGGAAAGGACATCAAATGTATTTAGCAGCTGCATTGTTAATCATCCTGTCCGGTACGGACGGGAGTGCATCATCCGGTTACATGGAACCGGATTCAGTACTGACAGACATAGTTGATGTTCAGTGGGCTCCATGGACCAGAGTTTCTCCGGATTTTCAGAACTGGCTTCTTAAATTTCCGCAATCCAATCCCTCAATCGAGGAGCTTGCACAGGATGAACTGAAGCTGGCCGGCATGCGGTTCAGCCCTCAGACTCTGGCTCCCAGCAGGACCAGACGCATCATTGATCTCTCACTGCTGCGGTATCCCGGACTTGAAATCGATGCAGTAAACTCCCTGCCTGATAGTCCCCGGATACTCAGCACGATCTGGTCGCCTGACGGTTCGATGGTTGCTTTTACCAACGAAACACCCGAAGGTGTGGAACTGTGGTTGATTGATGTTGAGTCGGCTGAAGCACGGAAGCTGACAGATGCAGTTTTGAGCCTTACCGCCAACGAATGGCCGGAATGGCTCTCGGATGGCAGCGGCATCGTATGCTGCATTATCCCGGAAGATCATGGAGAGCCGCCCGCACAGAATCCGATTCCGACGGGTCCAGTTATACAGCAGACAACCGGGGCTCCGGCACCAGCCAGAACCTATCAGGATCTGCTGGAAAACCCCTTCGATGAGGATATCTTCGAATACTACCTTACTTCGCAATTGGCAGTTGTTCGAATGGACGGGAGTATCGATAGAGTTGGGGATCCCGGGATCATCTGGTACTATTCCCCGTCACCTGATGCCCGGTACATTCTTGTTTCGCAGCTGAGGAGACCCTTCTCTTACATGGTAACCGCCGGAAGATTTGCAGAGCTCATAGAAGTCTGGGACTTTGAAGGTAATACTCTTTATGAAGTGGCCGATTTTCCGGTAAGGGACGCCATTCCGATAGCTGTGGGGAGTACATTCGAAGGTCCCAGAAGCATTACCTGGAGGAATGACGCTGATGCCACTCTCTGCTGGGCTGCAGCGCTTGACGGAGGAGATGCGGGAGCTGAAGCAGAACTCAGGGACAGGATATTTACACTTGATGCCCCCTTCGACTCCGAACCGTCGGAGCTGCTGACCCTGACCAGCAGATTCGGCGGAATAGTGTGGGGGAACGATTCGCTTGCCATCGTTTCCGAGTGGTGGTGGCCCACAAGAAACCAGAGATCCTGGAGGATAAGACCGGGTTATCCCGCTTCAGAAGCCGAGCTGCTTGTTGACCGTTCATGGGAGGATCGGTACGGTGATCCTGGAACCCCGAGAGTCAGTTTAAACAGCAGAGGAAAGATAGTGCTCGTTACATCTCCCGACGGCGGCTCAATCTACCTCGCTGGAGATGGAGCTTCACCCGAGGGAGACAGACCTTTCCTTGACAGGCTGGATCTTGCCACACTTGAGGCTGAAAGACTTTTTCATTCGCAGCCTCCATTTTTTGAACGGCCGCTGCTCTTTACAGATGATGAATGCACGCGATTCCTTTTTCTCAGGGAATCAGTCAGCGACTACCCGAACTATTATATCAGAGATCTATCGAACGATACCGAAACACAGGTTACTTTCTATACAAATCCTGTAACTGCTCTTGAGGGGATGCAGAAGGAACTGATAACCTACAAACGCGAGGACGGTCTTGATCTTTCCGGGACACTATATCTTCCTCCCGGTTACAATACGGAAGACGGTCCGCTTCCCATGGTGATGTGGGCATATCCTCAGGATTACCGTTCAGCCTCAGCCGCCGGTCAGATATCAGGTTCACCTTTCAGGTTCGATTACGTAGGCTGGTGGTCCCCCCTGATCTGGCTTACACAGGGCTATGCAGTTCTCGATGACCCGGCCATGCCGATAATAGGCGAGGAAGATGAGCAGCCCAACGATACTTTTATCGAACAGCTTGTGTTGAGCGCTCAGGCGGCCGTTGATGAAGTTGTGAGGAGGGGAGTGGCGGACCCTGCGAGGATTGCCATCGGAGGACATTCTTACGGTGCTTTCATGACGGCAAATCTTCTTGCACATTCTGACCTCTTCGCGGCGGGACTTGCACGGACAGGAGCATACAACAGAACCTTAACCCCCTTCGGCTTCCAGTCCGAGGACAGATCGCTGTGGGAAGCCAAGGATGTATATATCGAGATGTCACCGTTCATGAACGCGGATCTGGTCGACGAACCGATACTTCTGATTCATGGGGACGCGGACAGCAATTCGGGAACCTTCCCGATGCAGAGCGAGCGGTTCTTCGCTGCTTTTAAGGGGGTAGGAGGGATTGCCAGACTCGTCATGCTTCCCCTTGAAAGCCACAGTTACAGGGCGCGTGAATCAATACTGCATGTACTCTGGGAAACACAGGAATGGCTGCAGACTTATGTGAAGGGGTAACTTGTGATTAAAATGGGAGATAAACTGGAGATCTCTCGGTGGGCAAAGAACAAAAAGGTTATCCTTACCATTATCCTGTTTATCGGTCTTCTGACCTCAGGTCTGCTGATACGAGGAAAAATTCCTTTCTACCCGCAGGATCTGATCAGTTATATCGGAGGATTCTATGCATTCTCCGACGGAGAAAATCCTTACGATCTTGAATCTGTAAAACAAAGCCTTAGCCAGAGAGCCATAATTTCTTCGTCCGACCGTTTTGTCTATCCCCCCCCTTTTCTTCTGCTTTTTCTACCCTTGCAATTCTTATCATACACTATGTTCAGGCTAATATGGATCGTGACCGCTCTTCTATCTGCATGGCTTGCGCTGTGGCTCCTCGCATCTCGTCTTAAAGGGTTGTATTCACTGCTTTTCGCTTTGATGGGAGCTCTGTTTTTCACAGTGGCGGCTACTCTTCACGACAGCCTTTTCTGGGGGCAGATAACACCGGTTATGCTGCTTGCTGTTCTGGTCCTGGGAGCGGCGGTTTTTGGGCCGATGTCTTACGGTAACTGGTTCGATTCCATTTCAGCCATCGGGAAGGAATGGGGTTATGCACGAGATAACAACCTTAGCATCGCGCGTGGAGTATGCACCTTTACGGACAGATGGGTTCATCAATTCGATGAGCAGAGAGCTATGGCGGACGATGAATACAGATTAGATTCGGCTTTGAGAATTAGAAATTCTGACAAGAATATCTATCAGGTTGTGGTTGTTCTTCTGACTTTCTTCTGTGCAGTCAGATTATTCGCAGGAAAGCGGTCTGGAAGGAAGCTGAACAGGGACAGCCTGCTTGCAGCTGCAGTACTTTATCTTCTGGTGGTTATTCCTTTTATCTGGCTTCATTACGGACTATTTCTGATATTTCCGCTCTGGACTCTGCTCAGACGTCGCAGGATAAAAGCAGCGGTCCTTTTCTTCGTCACTGCAATGTTCTGGGGGATGCCTATCTGTTCTCCCAGTATCATCGGCAGTATAGACTGGCTGAGGTTCCTCATTCCACTTTTCTGGCTTATCTACTTCATGTTCGCTTCAGAAGAAACTCCCGATCATTATGGTGGAATAATATGATTAGCAGGAGAGGACAGAATAGAGTTTCTAACCGGCGGGAGGAGAACGAAGTGCAAGTGAAGTATGGTATGGGGTCGAAAGGTCATTCTCCTGCAGTTATATCAGCTCTGGGAATCATCCTTGTTTCATTCTCAGCCTTCCATGTGGTTCACGGAGAATCATGCACTATTTACGATCAGATTGAGAAGAGCAGGTTTGAACTTTTCTTTGAACCCGCCCTGAGCATCGGCGGGATTCAGCACGATTTCTACAAGGATGACATCGAGCAGTTCGGATATAATGTCAAAGGCGGTTGTGAGCAGGATGGCGCCTACATGCGCGCTGGCATCGGGAAACACTTCGGTTCCTTCAGCGCGTTCACTTACGGCGAGGCTGGCTATCTCGGTCCGGGCGCTTTGTTCGATAACCATGGTCCATGGATACTTCCGGAAGTTCTGCTGAAGATGAGCGTCTTCTCAGCTGGACTGGAACTGCGATATCTTCCGGTTCGTTTACGATTCGGATACGGCGGCTACGGCGGATCAGCTGAAATAGACTACGATACCACAGGATCAGGGCCAACCGGCTCCTGGTCTACTGACATTGTCGATGGCAGAGGTTTCCACTTCGGGGCAGGGATCTGCGGGCCAGTTAATGAGAATATTTCAGTCGGAGTGGAATGGGTTCAGCACTTCATTCAGCTTCGTCTGGCAGAGAGCGGTACCGGAGTAGAACCCACCGATCATAAAGCGACTCAATATGAACTGAGGTTTTTTGCTGCATTCGGATTGATGTTTGACTGATAGCAGTACCGGTTATTCCTTCTCAACAAGCCCCAGGATGAACGCATACTGTTCAGCGATATCGCGCAGCCAGCTGAAACGTCCCGATGCGCCTCCATGACCGGTTCCCATGTTTACTCTTAGAATGACAGGATCGCTGCCCGTATTGATACTCCTTATTCCGGCTATCCATTTTGCCGGCTCCCAGTAACCAACCTGATTATCATTTACACCGGTATAGACGTAGATAGCCGGGTAATCGGCTGAATCCAGATTATCCACTGGCGAGTAGGACAGGATGTACCGGTATTCCTCTTCACTCTCTCCGGGATTCCCCCATTCGTCGTACTCGTTGGTAGTCAGTGGGATAGTCGGGTCAAGCATCGTAGTCAGGGCATCGACAAAAGGGACTCCGGCTACGACACCATGCCAGATGTCCGGTCTGAGGTTGATTATCGCTCCCATCAGGAGTCCTCCTGCGCTTTCACCCATGGCGAATACATTTTCCGGGTCACAGTATCCTTTTTCAATAAGGTACTCGGTGCAGTCAATGAAATCGGTGAAAGTGTTCATCTTGTTCAGAACCCTTCCCTGGTCGTACCACCAGCGCCCCATTTCACTCCCGCCCCTCACATGTGCTATGGCGTATACGAAACCCCTGTCCAGAAGGGAGAGTCTCCTTGAGCTGAACATTGGATTCATACTGGAACCGTATGCTCCGTACCCGTATATCAGCAGAGGGTTGCCGCCTTCTCTGAAGAGGTCTGTTCTGTAGACAAGGCTTATGGGGATAAGTGATCCATCTCCCGCCGGTGCCATTATCCTGTGAGATTCGTACACTGTTCTGTCGAAATGTTCTCCAACATCATCCATCTTAAGAACCCGCATCGTGTCTGCGCCTATATCGTATGCAACAGTGGACCAGGGTGTTGTCATGGATGAGTAATAGCATCTGATGGAATCGGCTGAAGCATCGAAATTCGAGGAAGGATAGACAGTGGAGGCCTCCTCTTCAAGATTGGCATAGTATCCGCAGCCGGATTCTCTGTCAACAATGTATAGTTTCCGAAGACCATCAGTTCTTACCATTGCGGCAAGAACAGTGTCAAAAACATCGATTCCCTCTACCTGAATGCTGTCTGAATGAGGTATGAAAGTTCTCCATTCCAGCATTGAGGACGACTCAGCTGAAGCCTGCATAACCGAATAGTTTTCACCTTCGGCATTTGTAAGAATATAGAATGTGTTCCCGACGGGTTTGATGTAGTATTCAAGTCCCTCAGTCCTGGGATGAACTACACGGAAAGAAGATCTGGGGGTTGCCGCAGGCAGTACTCTGCATTCGGATTCAAGTGTGCTTGAAGTTGATATAACTATCCACCTGTTGTCATAGGAATTCCAGATTCCCGGCCAGAATGTGGGATCGTCCTCCCTGTAAACGCACGCCTCATCATCGCATGCTATTGTCCTGCGCATTATCCTGTCCGTTCTTCCGTTAGGATCGTTCAACCCGTAGAAGACCATCCTGGAATCCGCTGCCCATGCGATGTCACCTGAAGCATTCTGAATGTGATCCAGCCTCTGACCTGTTTGAATATCCTGGAAAACAAGCGTATTCCAATGCCCGCCCGTGGTATCGAATGCCCAGGCAAGGGTTGTGTTATCAGGGCTTACGCTCATAGCTTCAACCTGGAAATATTCCCTTCCAGCTGCGTGGATATTCTCATCCAGCAGTATCTCAGGTTCACCGTCGGGATGCTGTCTCCTCATATTTACACTGTACTCATCACCCTCCCGGTATTCGTGCCAGTACCAGTATCCGTTTCTGTAATAGGGTACTGAACTGTCCTCATCGTTAATCCTTTCCCGCATTTCCATTACCAGTGTATCGATCAATGCAGTGTACTCGTTCAGCATGGAATCAGCATATGCGTTTTCGGCCTCCAGGTACTCGATTACAGCCGGGTTTTCAATATCCCTTAGCCAGTAGTAATTGTCTATTCGGGTATGACCGTGTGCCGTGATCTCATGCGGAACGATGTCTGCAGCGGGGGGCTGAAAGGAAATGAGTAATAAAGTTATCAATTTCACAGTTACCATGATTACCTCCAGAAAACTACACTTTGTTCTGAGTTTAATATGTAAGGATTATACTACAAGTAAGAAAAGGATTACTGCAGATTGGGTAGAAACACTTCTTTCAACAGCTTCACAAACCTCATCGAAGTTGATCGCTTTTCAGTAACACCAGGGATTATGCGAATTCTTCAGGATGGCGAAGGAATTGATTGACATCCTGCAGCCGGAAAGTTATATGAAAATCAACCTGTTAACAGTAGAACCTTATGCATAGGGAGCAGTGCTATGATTACATATATAATTCTAGCTTCTATTCTATTCAGCTCAAACCAGCCATCCTGCACCGTACAGGATTCGTATACCATCTCGAATGAATATCTAACGGCAGTTGTTACATCGTCTCAGGGCAGCTCCAGGGCGGGTTCACTTCTTGAACTCGTCGATATTCAGACAGGTGTAGACTTTGCTGAAGGTGGTCAGTACGGAAGCGTCCATTGCGGTGATTATGTGCCTCTGGACGGTTCAGTCGTCTTGAACAGCGCATCCTGCGCAACATTCATATCAGCTGCAATGAAAGATTACTCCACCGGATTGGAACTTCCAATAGCCATAAGTACAACATATCGACTTACAGGAAGAGCCCTGGAAATCACTTACCAGATAACGGCTACCGGTATTGCTGAATTATCAGACCCTCTGGAGGCGGATTTCGGACTGAAACCGTATATTGACAAGCATATCAAATTCAGAAATCAGACTGTTTTTCAGGACAGGTGGAACGAGCTCAATGGAAACCATAACCTGATTCGTGTATCAGGTGATCAGATTGTCTTCCTGTACAGCCCGTACTGTGAGTTGGACGCCACATACATATTCCCGAACCCTTCAAAAGCGATTCTGGCGGTATCCGCGGATGATTACCCGGGCAACGAGTACCTGAGTCTCAGGTTCTTCGACACTACAGAGCCATTCTTCACCGCAGGTCCGGATCTTCATTCACTCCTGGGGCCCGGCAACTCCAGCACCTATTACATGCAGATGTCCCTGGACAGCACTTTCATACCTGTATATTTCTCCACACACCCGAATATGTATGAGAGAACCGCCAGCTGGATTCTCGATGAAATCCCGATGCTGCATCCTCAACAGGGCGACATGTGGTCTTTCTCCGAAACCTCCTCCGACAGTGAGTACATAAGTGCATGGGTAATACAACTTCTCGAAGATCACCCTGAGATGAAAATGAATATTCTTATTCTTGGTGATGGTATTCTGGAGCAGAACTGCGATTCAATGTGGTACGAACCCGGATGGGAACACAGCTGGTCCCATTGGCACTCCACCTGGAGGATAGCCACCGAGGCACCGGAGGATTTCAAGCAATGGATGATCAATATTCAGAATGATTATTATCCATGGGCTGACAGAGTTAATCTAGGCTTTCACGGGTATCATCATACGCCTTCGCCTGATTCCGCCTGGGACCCTTTCCATGAGTTCATTACGTTTGAACTTGAGGAGCACCAGGAGCGTATGGAAATGATCTGGGATGATTTCAGCGACATCGGGCTGGATCCCCAGCAGACGATGCACAGCATGAGACCAGCTGGTAATTCCACAAGTCTCAGCGCGTTATGGGCCATGATCGACCATGGCACTAAATTTTACAGTAACGGGGTTCGCTGGTCAGAGTGGATGGCGGGAGAGTGGTTCTGGGATATGTACCTGTCCAGGTACGAAACCCAGAATGGCCGAATGTGGGGCACAAACACCTGCTGGTGGGCAGATTACAGTCAGCAGATGCCGTGCATACGTCTCTCCACGGTCATGGACAGGGGAAAGCACGCGCTTCTGGGAGGCCATCCTGGAGATATGTGGAACTTCGGTCATCAATTCGCTTACGATAGAATCGACAGTTTGTGTTCGTCCCTTGAGGATGATTATTCCAATTTCGGCTGGCTCTTTCCTGTCGAGTACGCTGAATTCATGGAAGAATCCTTCGAACTCAGAGTGGACAGTATCAGAAATGATGATAATTCCGCAAGTATCTTCTTTACAGGTGCAACAAGCACAGGGCAGACGCTTGTTGCCCGTCTTCCATCCTGGGTTATTATAGAGAATGTACTGATCGACGGAGAGGAAGTACTATGGGAGGACTACGGTGATAAAAGGATCTTCCTGAATGCCGATGGTCTTGACAGCGGTTCTCATCAGGCTGTCATAAGCTGGTTTCCACTGGGCATAAGCCAGGAAGAGAGTATTAATCACAACAATCTCTTCCTTTCCACCGTCAACCCGTCGGGGCGATTAATCAGGGTAACTGTTGAAGGTTTGCAGAATGGAGAGAATTTCCAGCTGCAGCTTTTCGATATAATGGGCAGAATGGTTACCGAACCGCACTGCTGCATCGGTACAGGTGATGCAACAGAAGTTCTTCTGCAAGTATCCTCCAGTGTCAGTGAAGGCATGTATTTCCTGCATCTCCAGACCGGGAATTCCATCGCAACTGACAAAGTTTTAATCATCGGTGATTAGGGAATACTACTCTGACATGTCTGCCTGATGTTGTTCAGCATTTCGTTGATATCTGAATATGGAATCCTGTGACAACCCGGAAACGGTGTCCTCGGGGAAATTATAGATTGTCTTCAGATAAAAGAATTTCATTCAAGGTCTTACGATAGGAGTCGCAAGTGCATATATTAAGGTGGAAATTTGTTTGTGTTTCGGACACAGGTTATTCTGGAAGAGGTTGATTTGAAAGAGAAGAACAAAGGAAAACGGGTAGTTATTTCCGCATCCGAGCGTGTGAGCATGCTTCCGCCCTATCTGTTCGCGCAGATAGACAGACAGAAGGAAGCCGCCGTGAAGAAGGGTATGGAGCTTATCGATTTCGGAATCGGGGACCCGGATCTGCCCACACCTTCTGCAATAGTTGAAGAAGCCGGGGAAGCTGTTGCCGTACCTTCTTATCATAGATATCCAAGGGGTGCCGGAAGCGGGTTTTTTCTTGATGCTGCAAAAAACTGGATGAGAGACCAGTTCGGTGTCTCAATAGATGTTGGACTGGATGTGGGAGCCGTCATCGGAAGCAAGGAGGGCATTGCCCATGTTCCCCTGTTCTTCTGCAATCCAGGAGATCTGGTACTTGTTCCCAATCCGGGCTATCCGGTATATCGCGCATCAGCTATACTTGCGGACGCCATTCCCATCGACCTGCCTCTGCTTCGAGAGAACGGATTCATACCTGATCTTAATTCCTTTTCAAAAGAAGTGATCGACAGCGTGAGGCTTGTTTTTCTTAATTACCCGAATAATCCCACCGGAGC
>JBDLJP010000013.1:0-16051 GCA_039714295.1 Candidatus Fermentibacterota bacterium | reverse complement strand
GACAGATTGTTCTCTGATCGGTGATGGAGTACCCATGTCCTACACCTACTACCGGGAAGTGCTTTGTGGAAAGACACCACCCACAGCACCTTCATTCAAAGCAGAAACTAAAGAGGCTACCGGTAAACAGAAGGAAGAGAAAATCATGAAAAAATACGTGTGTTCTGTATGCGGCTATGTGTACGACCCTGAGGTCGGGGATCCAGACAGCGGTATAGCTGCCGGCACTGCATTTGAAGATATTCCTGAAGACTGGATCTGCCCGGTTTGTGGAGTTGGCAAAGATCAATTCTCAGCAGAGTAGATTGCTGGAAGACATTTACGAGCGTTACAACAAACGCTCTTTCGTACATCCCGACCCGCTGGAGTTTCTCTACCGATATGAAAATATTGAAGACAGGGAAATAGCGGGTCTGGTTGCATCCGGTCTTGCCTATGGACGGGTGAGCCTGATTCTGAAAAGCACTGAAAAAGTACTCAGCCTTCTGGGATCTTCTCCTTCCAGGTTCCTTCGGGATAACCGCATTAACGGCATGATGGAAGATCTGAATGATTTCAAACACAGATTCACCAAAGGAAAGGAAATGGTTGCTTTTCTTGTTTCCATTTCTGCTATTCAGAAAAAACACGGGCTGGTAGGGACTTACCTGTCAAAACTAGTAGAGAATCAACCCTACATTGAAGCCCTTGATTCGTTTGCTGAGGAAGTCATATCAGGAATGGAAAAGCAGGGAAGCACATCCGGTCACCTTCTTCCAATACCGTCCAGAGGTAGTGCCTGCAAGCGGCTTCACCTGTTCATGAGGTGGATGGTCAGGCATGATGATGTGGATCCAGGAGGTTGGAGTATGATACCTCCCTCTGAACTCATTGTACCGGTTGATGTACACATGCACAGAGTAGGGATTCAACTTGGTTTTACAAAGCGGAAAGCTGCTGATGCAAAAACCGCATCGGAAATTACCGATGGTTTCAGAATGGTATCTTCGGATGATCCGGTAAAGTACGATTTTGCTTTAACGCGCTACGGTATACAGAAGATGACAGAGTGTGAGCTTTTCAGGGAATTGTTCAGTTAAGGGAAAAATGAAAAAAACAATGGCGATCGTTCTTTTGTGCATGGCAGTGGCAATACTCTTCGGTGTTGTACACAATCAGTTCACAGTCCGTATCAGTCTTGAATACTTCACCATCGGTCACAGAGCACTGATCAGCTCCACTTCACCGACCCTCATGGGAATTGCCTGGGGTATTCACCCCAACTGGTGGGTAGGACTTTGTCTTGGTGTTCTCTTTGCAGTTGCAGGCCGCGCTGGAAAGTGGCCTAAGCGAAATGCAAGATCATTCATCAAACCCCTGCTTCTTTTGTTTCTGATATCAGGAATTGCATCAGTAACTGCTGGTATTCTTGGTTATCGTATGGCAACCAGGGGAACTCTCGGTTTGTATGAACCATTGTTTTCAACAGTTCCAGTCTCAGGCCACGCAGCATACATCTCAGCCCTCTGGATGCATACGGCCAGCTACACAGTTGCCACCATGGGAGGGTTGATCATCACTCTCTTTGTCTTTACAGGCAGATTACGAGCCCACAGGGAAAGCCAAATCCAATAGAGTTATAACATTGTGATTTTGATGCAAAGCCGAGTATGTTGATCAAACTTGTTCAATCAGTGCATCTACAATCCTCTAAGTAACCGTAAAGCAAACAACCATCAAGGCAATGAATCGGAAGGTTTATCTCAGCTTGATGGCAGCAGATTCATTGGGCTTGTTAAAGTGTTACGTAAACTTTTAGCCACATGCAGGTACTTTCTTGTTGTTTCCAGGTTCTTGTGCCCCAGCAATTCTTGTATCTCGCAAAGATCCACCCCGGATAACAGCATATGGGTGGCAAAACAATGCCGAAGAGTATGGACACCAGCCTTTTTTCCGATTCCAGCAGACTGCACTGCACGGCGCATTTCCCTTTGAATTGCCGTGGGATGCATATGGTGAATTACAGGCTTACCTGTAAAGGGAGAGATCGATGGCCCTTTTGCAGAAATATATATTTCCATTCCAGCGAGTATCCAGCATTCGGATACTTCCTGTTAATTGCCGTTGGTAGAGAAACAGGTATTTGTGGGAAACGGACGCAAACTTTTACCAGATCCATCTGGTGGGATAACTCCTGAATAATGCTTTTTCCGATAATACCGATCCTGTCTTTGTTTCCCTTTCCACCCCTGACAGTAACTGAGAACTCGGGAAGATTCACATCCTTTAGTCTAAGAGAAAGCGCTTCGCAAAGTCTCATGCCGGATGAGTAGATAAGTCCAATGACTGTTCCGGAACACCTCTTACGTTTTCCAGAACAATCTTTACTTCCCGGATAGAAAGTACTTCTGGCAATCTGATTGGTTTTCTCGCCCGGACGGCATTTATTCCCTCTGGTTCAAGATTCCACACATGTCTGAATAGGAACAGCAAGGAGTTAAAAGCTTGGTTCTGAGTTGATGCAGCAACGTGTTTTACTAGGGCAAGATATGTAATGTAGTCCTGAAAAGAGGCAGTTACCATCTTATCAAGATTTTTCTCAGAACAGTAGATCAAGTACTTCCTGCACCAATGGAGATAGCATTTTTCAATTCGCAGCGCATAGTGCCTAACCCGCATCCCTCACATCTCTGCCAATTCTTGGATAAACATCTGGACAAAGAAGTCTCTATTCGGAACTCTGCATACAGAATCAGATGTAGTGGTAATATATACTTGACATCATGTAAGAAATATATTACCTTCGTCTTTGTGTTACCGCACTCTATAAAGACGGAGGTCTATGATGTTGAACAGGCACGAAAAAGTCGCGATTTTCAATCTCTCTATTGTGGCGATTGGTATTCTGCTATTCTTTCTGCTCTGTCAAACCATGGAGATCAGCAAGGCATATGCCGGGTTCGCAGTACTTGGTTTTCAGGGAATTAGTCATCTGATCTTCCTGCGGAAGAAGAACCCCTCAGAAGTCATAGAAGATGAGCGTGATATTTCTATTCAGCAAAAGTCTTTCTCAGGTTCATCCTTTTTCGCATTTACCTATTTCGTTATAACTTCCTTGGTAATTTACTTCAGCCATTCTGATACCGGAGTTGTCTCCATTGAATATCTCCCATTGTTTGTATGGGTTGGTGTGGCTTTAAAAGTTCTTGTATCATCTATAATTACCCTTGTACAATATCGGCGGGGCACAAACTGTGGAATCTGCTAAACTAACAAATCAAATCCGACGTTTACGTTTTGAGCACGGTGAAATGACACAGAAGGAATTAGCTGAACTTGCTCATGTTACCCGACAGACTATCATTGCCCTTGAGGCATTCAAGTATAACCCATCTCTCCTGCTAGCCCTGAGGATTTCAAAGGTGTTTGGAGTATCTGTTGATGATGTGTTCGAGTATCACGAGTAAACAATTGTTTTAAACAAGACCACTGCAATTTCTCAAAACTTTTTTACCGGTTCTCTAGTGGTTTCTGGGCTTAGTACTGCTTAGCCTTTACCGATTCCTCAAATTAATATCCGAGCAAAAATGCTATTTCCATTAAAGCCATTGTGATTGATCGCATGAAATATTATCATCCTCTTGGTAAACTTAAAATTAGGACATTGAGCAATAAAAACTTAACAAGCGGCTGCAGTAGACAAGCAACCCCAATTCATATGTTCTGTTCACTGCTTGCTACTGAGCCTTAGCGTTAAAATTTGCGAAATCCAAAGCAAACCCGGACAGAAAAGACTCACGGACGATAATCATCGATATATGACAGGTACTGCTAATTCAGATGATAGTTGTGGGTAGTAATGCTAATCATGAATTCGGTAAAGTTTGCTAATCAAGCGTTTGCATGGTTATGCAGTGGTAATTCAGAAAAATGAACCTTCACTTCTTCCTCAATTATACGTCCCAACCTACTCCTTGCTATTTTCATATTGTATCGAACCTGTAGATTTAGCCAGAATTCAGGTTCTATGCCGAAATATTTGCCCAGACGCAATGCTGTGTCCGCGGTAATTTCCCGTTTCCCATGAACAACCTGACTAATACGGTTGGCTGGTACGCTTATGTCTTTAGCAAGCTGGCTCTGAGAAATTCCCATTGGTTTGAGGAATTCCTCCAAAAGGATTTCACCTGGTGTAATTGGAGATAATTTATTTGTCATGTCGTCACCCCTTATGGTAATCCACAATTTCAACTTCAATGACTCCTTCTTCCTTCCAAACAAAGCAGATACGCCATTGGTTGTTGATTCTTATGCTATGTTGACCTTTCCTATTTCCTTTAAGTTGCTCAAGTCTGTTCCCGGGGGGAATACGCAAGCTTTGCAAAGAGATCGCTGCATTCAAGACTTCAAGCTTGATTCTGGCTGTTCTGTTGATACTCCTGAATTTCCGAACATCAAAATCAGCAAACAGCTTCTCAGTATCTTTGCACTTAAAAGATTTTATCATACAAATATATATGACGCATAACGTCACTCGTCAAGACGCGCTTGATGTCCCTGTAGATAAATAATTGCACATTACCTCTAAATCTTGTGATTCGCCCAAAATGTAACTATCATTTGTTCCGTAAAGAAATGATTAAAGGTAATACAGATAGGAATTTTAACAACTGAATCCAGCAGAACTGCGGTCAATCTTATCGGATGGTAATTCTTCTGCAGTCTGCTGATTTGGGGCGTTATGCTGAATGTAAGGTCTTAGATTGGAAACGAACATGGTAATCGGCGAGATTGACAACACCGATATGTCACAATCTGAAAAGATACGCGAAATCTTGTTTGACTCGTACTCCGTTGAAGGAAAACTGATTGGTGTCTCCGACTTCCCACCGTTGCGGAGAACCTCCGGAGATATTCGAATTGCCCAGACTAAGTTCATTGGGTGTATGAGTATCGGCAGGCTAGTTGCGGTTGCCGAGTTGGAGATGAGCGACCCGGACGAATTGAACATTGCATCCTTCGGGGTGCATCCGACCGTTTTTCGTAGAGGCATAGGCTCAAACCTGCTTCGCCACATTCTTCAAACATATGGCCATCTTCACGCAACTGTATCGACCGCAATTCGAAACAGACCGGCAGTTACATTCTACGAGAAACATGGATTCCGACTGGAAATGAAATGGTGTACGGAATGCGGTATCGATATGGTCAATCTAGTATGGGATAGCGAAGCCTAATAAGGCAACAAAGTCGGATTCGTAACAGTTGGCTACGTTTAGCTTCGCTACACAGTATAGCCAGCTATAACTCGCCGTGTATTGCGGCATTATGTAAAAAGGTTAATTCTTCCGGTCGTCATTCTTATAAATATCATGTTTCCTATTGAGAGAGCTCTGGCATGGCCGGTGTTCTTCGACCCGGTTGTATATCCTTTATCCGTAAAGCCCCATGACATAGACTGTGGTTCTTAGTTCTCGACCAGCTTTTGATCTGCTTCTCTCTTCGAACTGCATCATCCCTGAACTCATACGATTCCTGGTAAAGGTGTTCACTCTGCTGCTTCATTCTATGCTTCCGGCTCCGGAGGCCGACGCTCTATCCAGCTGAGCCGAATGAGTACCGAAGACGTGCGGGCTTGTTCGGTCAGCCCGGTTTGCGCATGTTTTCGCTGGAATGAAATAACTCTTTGAAAAGGAAGTGGATTTTGGGAATCTTAATTATCGCAATGCTCACACTTACTTTCCCTCAGGGATTAATCCATCACGGAGAAGAAACCATATCCCCGGCGGAAATGATAAGTATGCTTGAAGAAGTCCCCGTAGTATTCATAGGGGAGAAACATGATGACGCTTTCGCTCATGAATGGGAACTCTATATCTGGACAAACCTTGCTTCCGAAGAGCGGTGCCTTGCCCTTGAGATGTTCGAGACCGATGTGCAGGGACTGCTTGACTCCTACCTTTGCGGTGATCTGGATCTGGATGGTCTTCTCGAATCCGCCAGACCCTGGAGTAATTACCTTGAAGATTACCACCCCATGGTGGAATATGCTGCGGAGAACGGCATGAATGTTATCGCAGCCAACGTCCCCCGTTATTTCGCTGCCGCTGTGGCAAGAAACGGATGGGAAGGTCTCAGGGAGACTGAAGGTTCCGAGTTCTTCGAAAGCATCAGTGTGGACTCCGCGAGCGTTTTCTACCGTGAGCGATTCCTTGAAACTATGAGTGCTCTGAGCGGGCAGATGCAGGCCATGCCCATGGACCCCGTCAATATGTACAGGGCTCAGCTCCTCAAGGATGCTGTAATGGCATCTTCGATCGAGGGAATAAGCTGCGTATTCGTCTGCGGAAGTTTTCACAGTGATTACCACTGCGGAATCCCGAATCAGCTTCACGAGGATGTTTCGTACCTAACCGTCAGCGTGGTGGGCGAGGGTGAGCCCTGGGAGGCTGATCAGGCGGATTTCGTCATTATCCGCGCGAATTAAGGATCGACCGGGACTGAAGAGAAAGTACTACAGGTTCATTTCGTCCAGGATATCACCTTTAATGCCGATCTTCAGGAAAGTAAGGGGGATCTGCTTACCTGACTGAATGAGGGCTTTATGCACCAGCTGAACAAGACCGCCGCAACAGGGGACTTCCATATAAACAACCGTAATACTTTTAAACTCATTCAACTTGAAAATTTCCGTAAACTTGTTCATATAGTATCCGGCATCATCAAGTTTGGGACACCCGACAAGAGCGACTCTGCCTTTAATGAAACGGTTGTGGAAGTCGGGAAAGGCAAACGGAACGCAGTCAGCAGCTATGAGAAGATCAGAATTGTTCAGAAACGGCGCACTCGGAGGAACAAGTGTAATCTGTACCGGCCAGGTTGATAAACGGGAGGGTACATTTTCAGAGATCGCTGTTTCCATGGGCGATGCAGGATGAGAAAGTTCTCTTGCCGCTGTTCCCGGGCATGAACAGACTACAGGTTCTGCTGGCGCGGAAGATGAATCACGCTCCGCAAGATGTTTCTGGACAGCCTCTTCATCGTACTCGTCAGCGAATCGCTCCTCTATGGTTATCGCATCCTGAGGACAGGGTCCGATGCAATCTCCAAGACCGTCGCAGTACGATTCTTTTACCAGTTTCGCCTTGCCGTTGATAATCTGAATGGCTCCCTCGTGACATGCATCAGCACAGATACCGCAACCATCACATTTTTCTTCATCTATCCTGATTATCTTTCTTGTGACCCTGCTCATTTTCTTCTCCCTGCAAATTTGATAAGTGCTCTTGATTCATTACATCCTTAAACTAGTATATGAATACCAATATGTCAATGTTCAACATAATTTACAACATAGACGCAAATACATCGGGTTCAATCAAGTCGATGAAAACGTATAATTAGTATTATCATGTCAAAATATATTCTCCAGTGTGTACACCAAACTGATGACAAATGCCGGATTATATCTATACTATTGTGGCAGTCCGGTGTATTAAAGCGATTGGAGAACTCAATGAAAACTAGCAGTTTTGCGTTAGAATTGATACTTATTCTACTAGCTGGTACTGGATATGCGGATAATACTGAAATGTCGATTACAGTTCATGCACAGTCAGACAGACTCTGGACCGGTGTGTCTGTCAGTTCCAATGGAAGAATTTGTGTCTGCCACCCCAGGTGGAGTATGGATAATCCTGTATCTGTTGGTGAGCTGATCGGAGATGAGCTGGTGCCACTGCCCGATTCCTCATGGAATGCCTGGATTCCCGGAGAGCCTTATGACAGCGCCTTCGTTTGTGTTCAGAGTATAGATTTCGACGCAGCCGGAAGGCTCTGGGTGCTGGATACAGGAAATCCATGGATGAGCGGTGTACTTAGCGGCGCTTGCAGGCTTCTCTGCTTCGGGTCCGGATCGACTATACCTGAGCTTGCATACTACTTCCCCGATTCTCTTCTGATGCAGGGAAGCTACCTGAACGATTTCCGTGTGGATATTCAAAGTGGATATGCATACATCACCGACTCGGGTGCCGGAGCGCTGATCGTTACAAACCTCTACTCCGGAGAATCCAGAAGGCTTCTTGACGGCCATCCCGCCTGCATGTCGGAAGGTACTGTTATCGAGATCGACGATATTGCCTGGACTTTCGGCGGCGTTTTTCCGGATGTTCACTCTGACGGTATTGCGCTGACCCCGGCAGCCGACTGGCTCTGGTGGCACGCACTCACCGGGAACACACTCTATCGGATTCCCACACTCGCTCTTGTGGACGATAGTCTAGAAGAAGAGGATATAGAGTCTTCAATAGAGGAAGTCTGCAGAACCGGACCGGTTGACGGAATGATCTTCGGAGCGGATACCACTCTCTACATTACCCTGCTCAACGAAAGTGCTATCGGGTACCTGCCTGCTGGACACGATTCGGTAATGCTGCTTCTGTCCGATACACTTCTCTGCTGGTCTGACACTTTCGCAATCGGGCCTGACGGAAAAGAAATCTGGGTAACCGTAAGCCGGATACACGAAGGAGCCACACCTTCCTCTCCCTACAGCCTTCTCCGGATCAGATAACAATCGGACACCATATCCGGAAGTAACCTGCCGGTAAGCCGGCGAATCAGCGGATCCCCCCTGAATTGACACAGTCATACAGGTTATCGTATTGTCTTTATCGTATAGTCAGCTGATAAGGATTTGAGAATGAACCTGCAGTGCAGATTGGAATATTGAACGACTTTATGACAGTAATTATCATGCTTGCAGTTCTGGGAGCGGTATCAGACGGTATTGTGTTTGAACCTGCCGCATCCCTCAGTGATTTGTCAGTTGATACCATGATTGTGGATGGGAAAGAGTACCATCTGATTTCAATGGATGGTTTTTCCAGCCCGGCAAGCGGAATTCAGAACCCGGGGCATCCTTCTCTGCCTTCCACTATTTCGACTTTTCTGCTGCCTCCCGATATTAAAATAGACACAATCGAGATCACATCTTCCGCCTGGACTGCACTTCCCGGTAAGTACTACCTGTATCCGGTACAGACAGGCCTCATGTCAGATCCAGTTTTCATCTCCCCCGATCCGGCGGTCTACTCTTCCGGTCTGCCTTTCCCTGAGCAGCCTGTGGAGGTATCACGGCAGGGGTCTGCAATGGGTTATTCAGTAGTTTCTCTGACAGGAACACCAGTCAGATATATCCCTGCTGACAGCACTTTGATGATCCTCACTTCAATCGAATTGATCATTAACACGGAACCCTCGGATATGGAGCGAATCGTCCCGAACCGCGAGACAGAATGGAGTGCTGCCATGCGCGAACGGGGCATTCTCAGTCTTGTATCCAACCCGGAAAACATCACCTGCTACAGTCAGCCTGCTCTCATGACTTTCGGAGATCGGCTCTCTCCGCTGAATGTAACACAGTCTCCCTGCACTTCCGGTGACGGAGTCGATATGGTGATCGTAACCGGCAGTGATCTAGCTGATGATTTCGAACAGGTTGCCGATTACCGTACACGCCAGGGCATTATAACGGTCGTGCGAACCGAGGAGTGGATCGATCAGCATTACTCCGGCTCCGATACACCTGAGCGGATCCGTAACTTCCTGCGCGATGCGCATGAGGAGTGGGGCATTCAGGCGGTTCTTCTCGGGGGTGATGATGGAGTTGTTCCGGTCAGACAGTGTTACGGGTGGAACTACAATTGTTATCCGTATCCAATGTTTCAGATGCCGTCAGACGACTACTACTGCGATCTGGATGGTAGCTGGTCGCACGAAGGTTCCATGTGGATTGCCGAATTCTACGAGAGTTATCTTGATCTCTGCGGAGGCAGATGGCCGGTTAACAGCAGCGATGATGTGGATCTGCTATTCGCCAAACTGCTGCTGTACGAACAGCCGGAGGATTTTCCGGAAGGATTCGCAAGAAAGCTGCTGCTTATGGGCTCTAACGACTCTGCTGGAGCCGGGGCTGATCAGATGATAGGGCTGAGTACAATTCTGCAGGAATCATCAGCAGTTCCCCAATACCTTGATGAGCCCACTGAATTGTACTTTCCTCATTCACTACCCGGCGGAGACCTTTGCAGAAACACAGCGCTGATCGAATTCGACCAGGGATACAATCTCATAATCCATGCGGATCATTCAGAGATACATAAGCTGGCCACAGCCGGTAAAAACACCCTTGGCCAGCACATGTGGGATTCTGATTTCGCAACAATGGGTAACTTTGAGGAGCCTTCAATTCTCTGGACGCTTGGTTGCGACATAGGGCACTTCGACGGTGCTTACTGTTTTGCCGAGGCCGGTCTCTTAACATCTCCCAGTTCCGGTCTGCTAGCCATGATAACCAATGCGAGATACGGTCTGTTTGATCAGTATGTTACTTACTACGCATTCTGCGATGCTCTTTTTAATACCGGTCATATCGGGATTCAGCCGGATCATTGGCCCCTGAGTTACCTGGGCGAGGCTCATAGATGTTCGAAAAACAATGACGGGATTTCATTTCTGCAGCTGAACTTCCTGGGCTCCCCTCTTATTTATGTCTGGCGCGACGACCCGCAAGAACTATCTTTAATCATTCCCCGGATTCTGCTGATTGAGGGAGTACCCCGGGATATACCTGTAACAGTTACAGATGGTTCTGATCCTGTTGAAAACGCCACTGTCTGCCTCTGGAAGAAGGACGAGGTATTCTCGCTGCAGGAAACTGATGAGCAGGGCCAGGTGATATTCGAGGATGTTTGCATCGTGGATGGAAGCGGTGATCAGGATCTGACTGTTACCGCAGTTAAGCGTCGCAGAGAAATCGATCCGGGGACAACATCTGTTGAAAGCTATATCCCCTCTCAAGTAACAATGGACGTCTTCCCCGCCGGCATTCCCATTCTGGCAGTGGAAAGTTTTTCTGTCGATGCAGAGGGTGACAGTTCTGCAAATCCGGGAGAGACCGTAGATATCTTCATTACCGCATCGAACAGCGGAGGGGAACCCGCGCTGAATGTTTCTGCGGAACTGTATCTGGTTACAGGCAGTGAGTACATAAACAGCATCCCGGATAACAGGGTTCGTATTTCAAATATCGATCCTGATCACGCCGCAATTTCAAATGATCCGTTTACAGTGACCATAAATGCGGAGGTGGAGAGCTATTCAACGGCTGAATTCAAAGTACTTCTATCTTATGCTGACTGCTTGGGCAATTTCTATCAGAGGGAATCATCCCTTTTACTTACAGTCTATTCCGAGGGTTACATGCTCACTGTGCTTGACCCGACTGCTTCAAACTCCAGCGGTGCTTATGCTGAAATAACTCTCAGTGATATGTTCCTTGCAAACTGCGGTCTCGGAGAAGGAAACAGCCTTGAGATCACTGTGGATAACCTGATTCCCCCTGAATCCTTTCTTGTCGGCACGCTAACCAGCCCCGGTATAGAATCAAACAGGGCGGCGGCATTAACAGGACAACTCGTTCTGTCTGTGACTCCCCTGAACGAAAGTTCACCCTGGCTGAGTCCAACATTTCGCGGGTGCTCGTTCGATCTGGCAGTGAGCAGCAACGGCGGTGATTTCATCGCGCGTCATGTTGATGTTGAGATGGTGGCTCAACTCCAGGAGCAGCAGATCGATCCGCCTTCCGAAGTCAATGTTTATGACACAGGCCAGGATTTCATCAGCCTGACCTGGAAACATCAAGGGCAAACAAGCGCTACAGGATTCTACATTTATTATAATGACGGCACACAACGGCAACGTGCCTTCCCTCTTCCGGTTCCTGTGCAGCAGATTACATTGGAAGGTCTCCTGCCCGGAACACAGTATTCAATAGAAATTACCGCTATAGACACAATAGGAAGGGAAAGCGATCCAGCTCAAATCTCAATCAGCACAACCTGTCCTGCTGTCAGCGGCTGGCCAATCCAGCTGGCAGGTTCACCCGGAGGAGGTCCTGCGATAGCGGATTTGGATCAGGATGGTTCCAGTGAGATCATCGTCGCTGCTTCATTCGGTCTGGTTTACATAATAGACAGAAGCGGCGCGTATCAGATGCTGAGCCCCCCTTCCGGCTACGATTTCGACAGGTTCCTGGGCTGTGCCGTCGGTGATGTCGACGGAGACCCGATGCTTGAAATAGTGGTCACATGTCAGAAGAAAATTGATGCCGAAAATCAGGAACAGGTAGCCGTTCTGATTTACGATTTGCAGGGCACACTCTGGACTGTGAACGAAGTGGCTGTCACCGGAGTGAATCAGCAGGCAGCATCACCTATGGTTGCCGGGACTCCTGTTCTTTTCCAGGCGGACAGCAGCACGCACATGGAAATAGCACTTAGAACAAAGGGACATTTTGGAGAGTTACCGCATCTATACGTCTGGCAGTACGATTCCGTATACGGTAACTGGGTCGACTACAGCCCGGACTTTCCTCTCGCCCTGGGCGGAACCTTTTACAGCGCCCCTGCAGCCGTTGATTTCGATGGGGATGGTTTCGAAGAACTGATAATTACTACCTGGGGTTCGGGAGGCACCGGCACCGCGCTTAAAATCGTTGATTTTGAAAGCGGGGGCGCCGCATTGATCTCCACACATCAGCTGCCTGAACTGGACATTGAAGGCGAGACAGCCAGAGTATTCGGAACCCTGGCTGCCGCGGAGGAAAACGACACCTACTACATTGCTGGTTCTGCTAAAACCAATGTATTGAGTTCTGTGTATAAGCAGGTCTTTGCATATATCATTCAGAGCGATCCAGTGGATTTGACTTTTGTCTGGACAACAAACTGGATGAATGGAGAAGATTTCTGCTCCAACATGCCCGGTCCCTCAATTGGAGATCTGGACGGGGATTCGAATCTCGAAGTTGTTTACACCCTGAATGGAGGACAGTACTATAAGGAAGCAATTCTCTACGGGTGGGGATTGAAAGATGGTGCTGAAGTGTTTCAGAGTTCTCATACTCCCTTCAATCCCCTCATTCCCGGGGGAGGGACAGAAATCAAATCACAGGCGGTGGTCGGTCTGACAACAGGGTGGCATTCAGAAGGAATGGCTGTTTTCTCAGGTTTTTCATCTCTCTGCTGCGGACATGATCCCAGTTCCGGTTCATCTATGCTGGAAGGTTTCCCTGCCTGGACACGTGATATCGCATGTGCAGCTCCGGCAATCTGCGATCTTGACATGGACGGTTCCCCTGAGATTCTCTACATCGATTACTCGGGTTTTGCGACTCTTTTCAACTGGAACGATGGCTCATATACAACTGACGGCTGGCATATGTACCAGGATAATCCCCTCCGTAACGGATTCTACAATACTCCCGATCCTGCAGTCGGTCTGGACATCAGCATCTCAGGTAATCCATACATATCTGCACCCGGAGAGACAGACGGATTCAATTTCTCTCTGATTTCAGAAGTTGAAATATCCGGTACAATACCTCCCATCGCGGAGGACATTACCCGGATTAACCGTTCGAATGCTCCCTCATCCGCTGCTCCAGTGACCCCGTGCAGGATCGTAGAAATAGCCGCCTTCCGGGATGATTGCCTTATCGGTTCAACTACGATCGGACTTGAGGAAGGGTCGCACCTCGCAGTAATCCCCCTGAGATACATCAACGATGCAAACAGAACCATTTCGGTAATTGCGGATCCGTTTAATGAATACAGCGAGATCGACGAAATCAACAATATCTCAGCAATTGAGGTAATCGCTGCGCTGGAAAGTGTTTCAGAAGTGGTGATACCCAGCCCTGCAGGATCAATAGAACTTAATATAAATCTTCCTTCAACGCTGCCCGAAGGCCTGAAGATCAGGCTCTATTCCATCGATGGCAGGCTCTTAACAGCTGCTGAGACTGAAACGCTTGATTCAGGATGGACGAGTATCCTGCTTGGCAGCGGTAGTGGAGATCAAAAGCCGGCTCCCGGAATGTATGTGGTGTGCATAGAGGGTCTGGGATCTGAGGATGTTATTCGAAAAGTTATCATTCTTGATCGCTGAGCGCAGTACTGTTTCCCTCATATTTTCGAGGAAGGATCGCTTCAATGTATATTCTTGCCGCACTTTCAGTTTTCTTTCTCCTGTATGTTCCTCTGACTTATTCTGAACTTCAGGAATTCCAGTACGATGGTCCTGGTCTTGCCCTTATTACACCTTTCGACAGCGGTATAATCGCAATTCCCTGGGGCTATGGAAGCGTCCTGTACCTTGAGCGGGGAAGCGCTTCAAGGGATATCCCATGGCAATGGGATGAATCTTCGCACTGCTCGGCTCCTGCAGCCTATGGTGATTCTGCAGCTGCATGCTTGTTTCACAACGGATCAGATTACATTGCTCTTTTCTCTCCCGATTCTCTACTTGAGCTCTACGGTCCCTGGGAAACAGCGGGAAGAGCTGCTTTTGACGGCAATGGAGACCTCTGGTTCACTGCTGATGGATTTCTTCATAGAAACGGCGTATCAACCGGAATTGAGCTTGAATCCTATACGCTGTCAGTGAACCCTTCCGGTACCCGGCTCATATTCTGCGACCGCGCTGATCGTATCTGTATTATGAATACTGAGGATGGCGTGTCTTCGGTTCTCACCTCCGATTACAGGTTCTACTCTCCCGAATTCGTCTCCAGCAGGGGAATCGCTGTAATCATAACCCCGACACTGGAGGGTGAGATCGTAAGAGTCTCCCCTGACAACGGAGTCTGCACATCTCTTGCCGAAGGCTCTATGCCCTTCTGGTGGGGAGAAATGGAGACGATACTCTACAGTGTAACCTCTGATGACGGATATATGATCACAGCTGGTGAAATATGGAGCGTTTCCCTGGATGGAATGAACAGGCAGATCACCTTCTCACCCGGGATACACGAAATTTGTCCTGTAGCTCTGGGAGCTGCTGTTTATGCGATTGATGCCGCAGCAGGCTCTCTTATCACCGTTCAGGGCAGATGATGCGTCTTCTGATTCCATTACCGCTTATGGCAGGAATGATACTCGCGTGGTCAGTGTGCCTCGATCCCGGACATGGAGGTTCCGATGCCGGAGCAATCGGCATTTACTACTCCGAGAAGGAAGCTAATCTCGATGCAGCATACCTTGCCAGATCATACTTTGAACAGCTGACAGAGTGCGAAACTGTTTCAATGACAAGAAATTCTGACCGATACGTCTCTCTTGCAGACCGGGTTGAATACGCAAATGCAGGTGGCTATGACAGGTTCATATCGCTTCATCACAACGCTTTTAACGGATCGGTTCAGGGGACTGAAACGTATTGCGATACAGATGCTTCTCCTGAAACCTTCGCCTTCAGGGATGTTGCGCATCCATTCATTGTTGAAGCATTCGGCTACACTGATCGCGGTGTTAAAACAGCAGGCTTCTATGTTATCAAATACACTGAAATGCCCTCAATCCTCGGGGAGGCTTCGTTTCTGGACTACATAACTCAGTGGGATGAATCCTGGAGATTCTACGCTCAATGGCGGGACCATCCCGGGAAAGAGGGCTGGGCATACTGCGCAGGTGTCTGCGCGAATCTCATGTCACCGGATACACCGGAGTATCTCAGCAGAACAGTCGATAATTCCTATCCTTCTTTCTCAACGGAAGGACCGGACAGGTGGGATAGCGGTTCCTATGGGATTCCATTCGGACCTGATTACGCCTGGATAAATGCCTCTGACGCTGTCCACACGGCAAGATGGAATCCTTACATCCCTCTTTCCGGCACTTATGATGTATCTCTATGGTGGGTATCGGGTTTTAACAGAACAACCGACGCAACAGTTACCGTGCACCACCATAATGGAGAAAGCGAATTCACTGTGGATCAGAGCACAGGCGGAGAGGAGTGGTATTCACTTGGTTCCTTCGATTTCCATGAGGGTACTTTCGGCTGGGTCGAGATCTCAAGCGAGGGTTGTACTCCGGGTTCAGTGATCGTTGCAGATGCCGTCAGGTTCCTGAATGTACCGCTTGGTATTGAGGGCGGTCCTCCTCCTGCCGCTGAGCTGATTATAGATTTTTCCCCTAATCCGGCTCGCACATCTGTCAGAATTGAA
>JBDLJP010000012.1:0-16383 GCA_039714295.1 Candidatus Fermentibacterota bacterium | reverse complement strand
CAGAAATATGTTCTGATATGCACTGTAGCTCTCGGAGTAACCTCCAGTGAAGCTTGTGCCACCGACACTTCCTCTTATCCTGAATTTTTCGCTTAGATCTCCAAGGACTTCGACAGACCCTCCCCAGGCAGCAGTGCCCAGCTCGAAATCCAGCCCTGCGGCTGTGTTCATGTCAGCGAAATCCTTTTCACTCTGCATGGATGGAAAGGAAGCCATGAATGTGAAACCTATCTTGAATCCGGGAGAGAACGAATCACTACCGCCATCAGGCGGCTGTCCGATTGTGCATAGAAGCAGCATTAGAAGCGTCATTGGTACACCTCATACATCTGCGTCTCGATTACGTCGTCATCGAGTATGATCCTTACGTAATAAAGCCCGTCAGGAACCCGGACGGTGTTTTCATCCATAAGATCCCATGATGACGAATGGTTTCCGGTGGTCTGCGTACTATCCGCAAGAAGAGTCCGCACGCTGTTCATGTAGCAGTTCAGAACGATAAGATCAACCACACCATCATTTGGAAGATCGTATGTAAAAGTGAATTCATCGGTCACTTGCTGAAACGGGTAGGTGCTGTCGTTGCAGCCTGCGGATATCAGCAGTAAAGCAGGCACCAGAAACAGTAGAATTTTTATCATTATACCCCCTTGTTGACGATTCGTTTGTGCAAAAAATCATTATATTATGTGCGAAGGGAGTACTTAATGCAATCCTGTGCTGACTGGCTGCGAAGTCACTTCAGTGACATTCCGGATATCAGTGACGAAGAACTGAACTCAGCTGGAGAAAAACCTTCGGAAGACCTGTACGAGCGGCTGGATAGAATAAACTCACTGGTCATACATCATTCGGCAACGGCAACAGGAAATGCCAGGGTTTTCAGAGCTTTGCACAGGGCTGCTAACGGCTGGATTGATATAGGGTACCATTTCGTAATAGGTAACGGCACGTTGTCTCTGGATGGGGAGATAGAACCCGGAAGACCCCTGTGGGCAGTCGGAGCTCATGCCAGAGAACATAATAGTGATACCATAGGAATCTGTCTGGTCGGGGATTTCACTAAAACATCACCAACCCTGAAACAGCTTGCCTCCCTGAAGGATCTGCTGAAAAAACTGCTTGAGGATTTCACTCTCTCCAGATCCGATATCCTGCTTCACAGGGATGTGCCTGGCTGCAGGACAGAGTGCCCCGGAGACAACCTTACCTTAAAGGAAGTTATTGACTCACTTTCATAGATTTCCTGCAGCACATTCAGGGCTTGCCAGTCAGCCTTCTGTTTTGTATATCTGCGTACTCTGGAAAGGATTCACTTAATATGATTGCTATTTTAACTATTGTTCATTTTGTTATCTGCATACTTCTCGTTGCAGTCGTACTGCTGCAGAAATCCAAAGGAGACGGTCTTTCCGGCGCTTTTGGAGGCGGCGGTGCTCTGACTGCTTCGTTTGGAAACCGCGGTGCTGCAACCATGCTGTCGAAGGCAACATCGGTTTTCGCGGTTCTGTTTATGGCCACCTCGTTTCTTCTGGCGATATTCTAGTATCTTAAAATCAGTGCCGGGGTGGTGGAATTGGCAGACACGCTAGGTTAAGGACCTAGTGGGCAATAGCCTGTACGGGTTCAAGTCCCGTCCCCGGTACCAATAGGGATGGCGGTAATTGGAAAATCTAATTACCTCCGTCCCTTTTTCTATATGACTCAGCATGATGAATGTACTTCATCGTTCATAGGTATTTTCCTTAGCTTATTACTGGATTTATCTTCCTCGCTTGTTACGCGCTAATGTTTATTCCATATTCAATGTTCGATGAAAAATACAAAAAGATCAAGTACTTTATTTGGATCATTGCGTTTTCAGGTATGGAAACAGCTTGTACTTGCCATCCTGCTTATCAGCGCAGTTGTCTATCTGTACGATGGTTACAAGAGAACGAGAATATCGGCCCTTGAGAGCCATTCAACCCAGCAGACAATATGCGCTGCTCAGATCATCAGTGAGATCAGTTTCAAATTCGAACTGATAAGAAATGTTCTGGAACGCTGGAGCAGATCAGCGGAAATCGTGTGCATGTCCGATGAGATACTGCCATCCATGGAAAGAATCATCACAGTTCACGGCAGCTACATTTCGGGAGTCACCCGTATGGACGAAAACGGGATCATACGCTATTCGGTACCGTATTACGAAGGCACTACAGGCAGTGACATATCCTATCAGAAACATATTCAGCAGCTTATGGAGACTCATGCCCCCGTATTGAGTGATGCTGTTATGACGGTTCAGGGGTACTGGGCGGTTATATACCATGTTCCATGTTTTGATGAAGAGTCTTCTTTCCGGGGTTCTCTCTCTTTTCTGGTTCCCTTTCGCGAAATGTTTCGAAAGCTATTTTCTCAGCTTCTTCCGGAGAGTGATACAGTTCCACTTGTCCTGAGCAGTGATGGTCTGATACTGTTTGCGCCGGTAGAGGGGCATGAGGGAAAACACTATACAGAAGTATTCGAAGATGACAGTGGTGAGATGAATGTAGCAGATGCGTCTTATACCGGCAGAACAGATTATATGCTGACGGATTTCACTACCTATGTGGGGATTGAGGGGCATCCTGAGACTATGATCTCCACAATTATCCCCTTCTGTTTTCATGAGACTACATGGTTCCTTATCCTCTCTCTGCCCGAAGCCACGGTGATGCAGAACATTGCCGGATTGAGTAACAGATGGCTCTGGGGTATGCGGGCTATTATCCTGCTGGCGATGGTTTACAGCATGCTTAAAGTAAAGGTATGGATCACTTCGAAGGAGGAAAAGAAACGGGAAAGCATCGCACACCTGAAAAATGTTCTTATAAGGACTGTTAACCAGGCCCAGGAAATTATCGTCATTCTCGATAGAAGGGAAAGGGTGCTTTACGCCAACCGGGCGGCTGTCAGGATATCCGGTTTCGGTAAGAAATACCTGAAAAGCAGAATATCAAAGATCCCGTTCCAGAGTATCGAACCGAGTATAAGTGAGATGAGAAAGGAAATTTACCACAAAGGAACCTGGAGAGGCGTTTGTAATGCCAAGGGGACGAAAAATCGCTTCTTTAAGCTGGATTTAGCCGTTTCATCCGTCACTGACAGGGACGGAGACATTACGAATTTCATAGTCATTGCAAGAGATGTTACAGTTCAGATGGAAATGGAGCGGAGGCTTTTTCAGCAGCAGAAAATGGAGGCTATTGGTCAGCTGGCTGGAGGAATTGCGCATGATTTCAACAACCTCCTTGTCGGCATACTCGGCTATGCTGAACTCCTGAAGAAGGAGCATTCAGGAGCTGGTAACGTGTCAAAGGCTGCGGATGTCATCATAGCTGCTGTTCATCGGGGATCCGAGCTTACAAGACAGCTTCTCGGATATGCTCGGATGGGTAAGCATCAGATCAACCGGATTGATTTCGGTCAATGCATCAGGAATGTGAACGATCTGCTTAAAAGAACTCTCGATCAGCGGATAAAAGTTGTACTCGATCTTGAAGAAGGGATATATGTAAAGGGTGATTCATCCCAGATAGAGCAGGTCATCCTGAATCTTGCCGTAAATGCCAGGGACGCCATGCCGGAGGGCGGAGAGCTGAAGTTTTCACTCAAACGGGAAACTGTACCTGCGGAAATAACAAACGGCCGGCAGGAAGGCGGTCCGCTGGAGCTTGCCGTACTGAAGACGGCAGATACCGGAAGCGGTATTCCCGTTGAGAACCACGAAAGGATATTCGAACCGTTCTTCACTACCAAGGATGAAGAGGGAACGGGTATGGGTCTGGCAACGGTTTACGGAATCGTCGCGAATCACGGCGGCTGGGTTGATGTTGAGAGCCAGTCCGGCAGCGGGGCGATATTTTCCGTTTACCTGCCCCTGGACAAGACTGGTGAAACCGAGGAAAATGAAGATTCCTGGCTGCCTGAAAGACCATCAGATGGAAGGGGCCACACCATCCTTGTTGTGGATGATGAATCCGTTGTTGTGGCAACACTGACCGATCTTCTCTCAGAGATCGGATACGGTGTAATACCTGTTCCCAACGGAAAAAGAGCTATTGAAGTTTTCTCTTCAGATCCCGGCTCCTTCGATGCGGTAGTGCTGGATCTATCCATGCCGGAAATGGACGGGAAGGAGTGTTTTGAAAGGCTCCGTGATATTGACCCGGGAGTAAAAGTGATTCTCATTACCGGATTCAGCAGAGATGGAAGAGTACAGGAATTACTGGATATGGGTGTGAAGGGATTCCTTCAGAAGCCTTTCCGCCTGAAGAAACTGGCTGCGGTGCTGACAGACCTGATAGAGACATGACAGTTCATTTCTGATTCTACGCCTCTCAGACGATGAGACCCGATGAAACCCCACATTCGGGGAAGTTATCGTATATTCATGTATACCTTATTATCATTGCCTCAGGGGTGATGGAGATACGTATATGGAACAGAAACATCCCTTTGAGTGTATATATTGGTAACAAAACGATTTTGATGGAAATCTGAAGCTGATTGAAACGGTGAAAACCGATTTCATTCCTGAAGTGAAGGGAGAATATCCTTGATTGGACAGGTACTCAGTATCGTTGCAAAAGCCGATATTGTAACGAAACTCATTCTTATTGTTATTGCTGTTCTTTCCATCGGCTCCTGGGCTGTGGCCATAGCGAAGATCCGGGAATTCAAGACGATACTCTCGTCTTCGCGAACGTTCATGAATGCTCTCAGAACAACCGGAAGGGCTCCGGGCGGGGATTTCTGGAGCAGTAGCAGCGAAGTCGGACCACTTGCCAGAATGTACGCCGAGGCAGGGAGGTTTCTTCAGAGAAGGCATGACAGGGGCGTAACCGAATCCCTTACACCCGAAGAGGTGGGCAGTCTTACAAGTGCCCTTGAACGTGAGGCCGGGGAAGACCTTGCACAGCGCGAACGCAATATCGGACTGCTTGCTACTGTAACCAGTGTAGCGCCTCTCCTGGGCCTGCTTGGAACCGTCTGGGGAATTCTCTCCAGTTTCATCGGAATGAAGGAACTGGGAATAGCCGACCTCAGCGCGGTTGGAGCGGGAATCGCGGCTGCGCTTACAACTACTGTTGCCGGGCTTCTTGCGGCCATACCCGCGAATATCTTTCATAACTTCGTAGTAGGAAGACTGAATTCTCTTGCCGGGGACATGGACAGATTTCTTTCCGAACTTGTTGATGTATGCAGGAGGGGAACCCTGGAATGATCAAAACCAGGTACAGGCAGTTTTCGAGTATCAACATCACTAACCTGGTGGATGTTACACTTGTTCTTCTGGTGATATTCATGCTGACCTCGCCTGTTATGCAGAGAAGCGCGGACGTTTCTCCACCTTCATCAGACGAGGGAAGAGTTCTGAGCAACCTTGATCCATCGGAGTCGCTGGTTATCGAGATAGACGCGTACGGTAATATGTCCGTTTCTGGTGAAGTGGTTCTGATGGAGGATCTGAATGCACTGGCGGAAGCCGCGTACGCATCTGGCAGATCGGAGGCTTATGTAAGGGCCGATCGTGACGTAAGGTATGAAGTGGTAGCCAATGCACTTACAAAACTTGGAAGCGGGGGTTATCTGAATATCGGGCTGGTGCAGGAAGGCACGGGTAACAGCAGTGAAATTCACTGATACCGAAAACCGGGATTCGAGCAGATATTCACCCCGCAGGTTTGATTACATTCTTGCCGGTGCGGGGCACCTGCTTATTCTGGTTATAGGTATGATCACCTTCTCAAGCAGTGCCCAGACGCCCGCTGGAGGCGATGATGCAGTTATGGTAACAATGGTAACGGCAGCCTCTGCTGAAGAAGTCTCCCCGGCTGAAATTACTCCTCCTGTGGAAATACCCGAAGAAGCGACCCAGGTTCATGTTCCAGACGAGGAGCCCATCGAGGAAGAGGTCATTGAGGAACCGGAAATTGAAGAACATCCTGAGAACCCGGTAGAAGAGATTCCCGAAGAGATTCCCGAAGAGATCCCGGAGGAGATTCCGGAGGAGATTTCCCAGGAAACTCCTGATATCGATGAAGGATTCGCCTCTGTCACGGGAGAGGGGGCGGCAGGGGAAGGCGCTCCCGGACCGGGAACTTACGAATCAAGAGTATTCAATGCCGTCAGAAGGGAATACAGGACATCGGCGGAACCCGAGCAATCCTACAGGGTAATCCTGACCGTTGATCCCGATGGTACTACTACTATTGAAGTTATCAGAAAAAGCGGTACTTCAGCTTTTGACAGAGCAGTAGAGAACGCCCTGACCATGGCCCGGATTCCTCCCATGCCGCCGGGGCGAAGCAGTCCCGCTGTGATAAACATTGAATTCATAGGACCGGAGTAAATGAAAATGTCATCCATTGTAATTATCCTCATTCTGATAACGGCGGTTTCATCCGCCGACAGCTTTATCCCCATGTCTCCTGTCAGTGCGGAGTGCATTCCCGTTTCAGTGAGCGTTGAGGGAGACAGAGACCTTGCTGATCAGGCATTGAATCAGCTCATAGATGATATAGACTTCTCGGGATTGCTGATCACCTCTGATGAGGGATATGCGGAAGCATCTGTCGAAGTAACACGCTCCCTGAACGGAATTGAGCTTCGCGCGGAAGTTACATCCGGGGGAGAACCCCTTCTTGCAAGAAATTACTCCGGAGAGAACATATATTCACTGGTTCATGCCTTTGCTGATGATCTTGTTTATGACCTGACAGGAGAGGAAGGCATCGCCTCCACCTGGATAGCTTATGTATCAAGATCTTCATCAGGTTACACTCTTGGCGTGAAATCGCAGGATCCGAGAAGCACCAGAACAGTGATGTCAGATGAAGATGTCATAACCACACCGGCATGGTCTCCCGATGGCGATAGAATTGTTTTTACATCTTTCAGGTCGGGTAATGCCGATCTCTGGTGCTATAGTTTTTCAGAATCCGGAGCGGGGAAGATGCTTGATTTACCAGGTCTGAATTCTTCTCCCGCATGGAGTCCCGGAGGTGAGTTTATAGCTTTGACACTTTCATTGAACGGGAATATTGATATCTACCTTCTGGATACTGCCACATCCGACAGGACACGCCTGACGCTGAGAGGATCAATTGAAACATCTGCGAGCTTCTCTCCGACCGGCAGACAGATAGTATTCACAAGTGACAGAATAGGCTATCCTCAACTCTATGTGATGGACAGTTCCGGAGGTACAGCCGTCAGAACTACAGGTTCCCACGGTTACTGCGACAGCCCCGCCTGGTCACCGGACGGCAGCAGGATTGCGTATACCGCTCAGGCAGGCAGGGATTTCCATATATTCGTCATGAACGCGGACGGTTCCGATATCCGACAGGTTACTTTTCAGGGATCGCTCAACGAAGATCCTGTGTGGGGACCTACTGGAAGACATCTCGCTTTCAGCAGCGATATGGATGGAGAAAGAGCCGTATATGTTTTAGAACTCAATGGACTTACAGTAAAGAAACTATCCGATAGAGCTGAGAGCTACAGCCCCACCTGGTCACCTCTAGGGTTCAGATGATTGATAACAGATATCTTCTTAATAGGCGGGAGTGAACTATGAATACTAAACTAATGACCATACTGACTGCTTCGATACTGATTGCCGCTGTTATGTCAGGTTCCGGATGCAGACCCGATGAAACATTGCCTGACGATCCAGACACGACCACTGTTGTTGTTATTGACGAGTTTCCTGATACCCTGGTCGGCGTCTGGGAAACTGATACTCTGTCAACATCTACTGATATGCTTCTTATTCACCAGGATCATCTGAACGATGTCTTTTTCGATTATGACAGCGACGCTCTTTCCGGAGATGCCCTTAATATCCTTATGGAGGATGCTTCGTACATAATGGAGACTGAGGGGTTCCGGGTCCTTCTTGAAGGGCACTGCGATGAAAGGGGCACGATAGATTACAACCTTGCTTTAGGAGAGAACAGAGCACTGGCAGTGTACAACTACCTTGTTAACTACGGGGTTGATGCCAGCCGTCTGGAATATGTCAGTTACGGCAAGGAAAGACCTTTTGACCCGGCCCATACCGAGCAGGCATGGGGACTCAACAGAAGGGCCCACTTCCGCGTCCTTCCAGGGAACTGATTGTGATACGTCTGGTAATAGCAGCGATTTCGCTTATGCTGCTGTCGACCGGCTGCTTCGGCTTCTGGGTTCATACGCCTCCGGAGATAGAAGACATCAATGCCGATCAGAAGAAGATGCAGGAGGATATAGCAGTGCTTGCCGGGGCTGTTGAAGACAATGAGGCTCTTCTGAGAGGTCTTCAGGCTCAATCGGGTACCAGAACAGCGGATCTTGTTGACAGACTCACCGCGCTTGCCGATGAGCTGGATCTTGCTCTTATGCGACTAGGTACCACCAGTGCTGTCACAGTGCAGGATACTGCAGCAGGACCCGATGCGCAGCTTCTCTACAATGAGGCGTACAGGCAGTTCCAGCAGGGAAGTTTTGAGATCGCGGCTGAGGGTTTTATGGAACTTCATGACACCTATCCGGCATCTTCTCTTGCTGACGATGCGCTTTACTATATGGCTATCTGCTGGGAAGAGGCAGGACGGTCACACAGGGCGATTGAAGATCTTGTAGCTCTATACTACATGTACCCGAATTCGGAATGGGCACCAGGAGCCATTTTCAGGGCAGGCGACATATACGGTCAGCACGGAGCCCCGGGTGAGAGGGACAGACTTTTCGACCTTCTGCTCCTGAGGTATCCGGGCAGCGATGAAGCTGCCCTTGTGAAAGAACTTTATTCGGAATAGAGGCAGAACGGCAGGCAGGTGAAGGCCTCCGGTATTCTATCGAAATGTTTTTGAACGCTTTGACGAAAAAACCATGTCAAAGCATATTCGGGCCTTACGCAAATCAATGTAACTGCGAGAGTGGCGGAATTGGCAGACGCGCCAGATTTAGGATCTGGTAAGCTTGACTTGTGGGGGTTCAAGTCCCCCCTCTCGCACCATAACCCCGGAGGGTGTCCGGCGATGTTTCATTGTCGAGACAGACTCGCGGAAAACAGGAAAGATTATTAAATGTTTGATATCATCAAGTCGGAAGACAATAGAAGGACAGTACTCTTCACCGAGTCGGCTGACAGGATCAGCGAACTGTTCAAAAAAGTACGGAGACAGATCGCTAAAGACCTTGCAATGCCCGGTTTCAGACCGGGGAAGGTTCCCAGGTCGATTATCGATAAGCAGTACGGTAATATTATTCAGGCTGAAGTCGCGGACAGCGTCAGACAGCGTTTTACTTCAAGACTTATTGAGAAAGAGGATTGGATCCTTGATGATAAAGATCCGGAAGGCAAGATAGAACTGCCTGTAGAGGGTAATGCCTACAGTTTTGAAATGACTTTTTCTCTTTTCGAAACACCTGAACCGGCAGCTTTTGACGGTATGAAAATAGAGATACCATCCCTCGACCTTGAAGGTGCCGTCGAGAAAACACTTGAATCATTCCGCGAAAAGATGATCAGCTTTGAAACAGTTGACAGACCAGCGGAGGATGGGGATCTTGTGCTTCTTGAAGCCAGTCCCGCTGGAAACAACGAAGAAAAGCAGAAATTCAGCGTCAGAATCGGAGAATCACAGATAGGTGCCGGTTTTGACGAACTGGTCACAGGGGCAGTTCCCGATCTTGAATTCTCTGCAAGGATGGATAGAGATGCAGCCGATGAAGAACAGCCTCCAGTACACTGTTTTCGGGTAACCGAGGTGAAGTGCCCTGTCCTTCCTGAGCTTGATGATGCATTCGCCGAGAAGGCTGCCGGAGTTAAGAATCTGGAGGAACTCAGAAGTAAGATCGAGGAGAGTGTCAGAGCCCGTTATGACCAGGAAATAGTTTATCTCAAGGAAAGATCAGTTATTGACAGCATCCTGAAAAGCAATCCCTTCGACCCCCCTGAATACATGGTAGAGAATCTTTACCATGACTACATGAACAGGCTGGGGGAAGATGGTCCGGGAGAGGAAACAACAACCGCGGCAAAAGAGCTTGCGCTGAACAAGGTACGTGAATTTCTCATTCTCAGGGCTGTAGCGGAAAAAGAGAAGATAGACATCGGTGATGACATGATTAAGAAAGAAACCAGTCCCGAGGAATCTGAATCATCTGTCCGGGACAGATTGAGAAATAAGAAGGCGATGGAACTAATTCTGGATCGAGCTGATATTACAGAAATGAAGCCACAGAAAAACAGTGAGACTGAAGCTGTTGAAGAAGACAGCCCGGATTCATCATGGCGCTGGGTACAGGTGGAAGATACAGAACCGGAAACCTGTGAGGAAACAGCCGGAAAGGGAAAATCCTGATGTCATCAATAGTGCCTTTTGTTGTAGAGCGGGAAGGGAACAGAGAAAGATCCTATGATATATATTCCCGTCTCCTGAAAGAACGTATCATTTTTGTCGGTGATTCCCTCACCAGCCAGTCCGCAGGTCTGATAGTCGCGCAGCTCCTGTTTCTGGAAGGAGAGGATTCCAAAAAAGACATCAATATGTACATAAGCAGCCCCGGAGGCCTTGTCTCATCAGGGCTGGCGATATACGATACGATGCAGTTTATAAAACCGCCAATGGCAACATTTTGTATGGGTACAGCAGCCAGCATGGCTGCCGTTCTCCTGTCTGCTGGAGCTAAGGGTAAGCGGAATATCCTTCCACACGCCAGAGTGATGATCCACCAGCCTATGGGCGGAGCTCAGGGACAGGCAAGTGATATAGAAATACAGGCGAGGGAGATTCTTAAACTCAGGGAGAAACTGAATATCATTCTCTCCGAGCACACAGGGCAGCCTCTTGAGAGAATAGCCCGGGATTCAGACAGGAATTTCTGGATGGATGCACAGGAAGCAGTCGATTACGGTATTGTGGACAACGTGCTTGTATCCAGAAGCTGACGGAGCATAGTATGGCAAAAGAAAAAAAATGTTCGTTTTGCGGAAGACCGATCGGTGAGGTTAAACAGCTGATACAGGGTCCCGGAGTGCATATCTGTGATGAGTGCATAAGGTACTGCGGTGAGCTTGTTGATTTTGAAAGCGATGATAAGCTCGAATTGCCGGAGCTGGTGCAGAAAGAGCTTCCAATTCCATCCGCTATCAAAGCCCTTCTGGATGAGTATGTTGTCGGGCAGGAACAGGCGAAAAAAGTCCTTTCCGTAGCTGTCTACAATCACTACAAAAGGCTCAGGACCATCAGAGAATCCCCCGAAATTGAACTTGAAAAAAGCAACATCCTTCTTATGGGACCAACAGGCGTCGGGAAAACTCTGCTGGCACGAACACTTGCCAGAATCCTGGATGTCCCATTCGCCATCGCGGACGCAACAACCCTGACTGAAGCCGGATACGTCGGAGAAGATGTAGAGAATATACTGCTGCGTCTGCTTCAGGTGACCGACATGGATGTGGCAGCAGCTCAGCAGGGGATCATCTACATTGATGAGATCGACAAGATCTCCAGGAAGTCCGAAAACCCATCCATTACAAGGGATGTGTCCGGTGAAGGTGTACAGCAGGCTCTTCTTAAGATAATAGAGGGTACCGTAGCCAGCGTACCGCCGCAGGGAGGAAGAAAACACCCCTATCAGGACAATATTCTGATCGATACCAGTAATATCCTCTTCATTTGCGGGGGCGCGTTCAATGAACTTGAGAAAATAGTAGAGAAGCGTCTCAGAAAAACCTCCATCGGCTTCAACAGCGTTCTTGATCCGTTCAACCGGACGGAAACCAATGCGCTTGCTCGAGTTGAATCCCATGATCTTGTTAAGTACGGTCTTGTGCCGGAGCTTGTAGGAAGGCTGCCGGTCCTCGTGGCACTTGATGATCTGGATATTGATGATCTTACAAAAGTGCTTACCCAGCCGAAGAACGCACTTGTACGCCAGTACCAGTTCCTTATTGAACTTGAAGGAGTTGAACTGGAGTTTTCAGCCGGAGCTCTTGAAGCCGTAGCGGAGAAGGCCAAAAAAGCCGGAAGCGGAGCAAGGGGACTCAGATCCGTACTTGAAGGACTTCTTCTGGAACCGATGTACGACCTCCCGGGACTCCAGAACGTAAAAAAACTCGTTATCTCGCCGGAAGTTGTCAGAGGGGAAGCGCCGCCCAGGATCGTGAAAGCAAGGAAGAAGAAGGAATCCGGGAAAGTCGGCTGAAATGTCCGCTCTTCACATTAAGTTTTTAAGAAGCTGTCCGGGACCTGAGTATCTTCCCGCGGACGGATTTCCTGAGATCTGCTTTGCAGGCAGGTCGAATGTGGGAAAATCATCTCTTCTTAACAAGCTCAGTGCAGATCGATCAGTTGCCAGAACAAGTTCCAAACCCGGATGTACTCAGTATCTGAATCTTTACTCCGTATCCGGCAGCTATTACATCGTTGATCTTCCCGGTTACGGGTATGCCCGTGCTCCCCGGAAGAATCGTACTGAATGGACTGGATGGATAGCTTCATATCTGATGGACAGAGTGGAACTCAGAGGTGTAGTGCTCCTTATTGACGCAAGGCATCCCTGCCTGCCCAACGATATGGAGATGGTGGATTTCCTCAAGGAGAGAGGCAGACCCTATATCATCGCCCTGACGAAATCAGACAAGCTCAAACGGGGGAAACTTGCGTCTGCCGCTGCAAAAGCACAGGATATGGGGCCGGTTATACCGGTTTCATCGATAACAGGTTCCGGTCTGCGGGAACTTAAGAAGTGGATCTATCAGGCGGTTGACTAAGTTCATGGAAGGAATTGCATGCCAGCAACAATAATCATAGGGCTTCAATGGGGTGATGAGGGCAAGGGGAAAATGGTGGATCATCTTGCTGAAACCGTGAATGCCGTCGCCAGGTTCTCAGGAGGAGCAAATGCGGGACACACTGTTGAGGCTGACGGACGCAGAATAGCGCTGCACCAGCTGCCAAGCGGTTTGCTGCGACCGGATGTGCTCGGGATCATAGGATCCGCCTGCGTTCTTGACCCGGTTGCTCTGACAGAGGAGATCAGATCAGTTGAGAAAGAAGGTTTCTCTGTTACGGACAGGCTCTCCATATCCGGAAAGGTGCATCTTGTTCATCCGGCGGGCAGATATGTCGAGAGCTTCAATGAGGAGAATCTCGGGAATGCAGCGGTCGGAACTACAAAACGCGGAATAGGACCCACCTATGTGCGCAAATTCATGAGGAAGGGAATTAGACTTGAAGATGCTGCTATACCTGAGAAATTCCACGAAAAATCTGCTGCGATAACAGATGAATGCATAGAGCAGCTTGCACTTTCTGAGGAACTCAACGGATCTCTCCGGGAAGAGGTTGATCTTTTCAACCGTGAATCCATCAGGCTTGTTGATCACGCAACGGACGTATCGATGATAATTTCCAGAATACTGGAATCCGACGGTTCTATCCTTGCCGAGGGCGCGCAGGGTTCTCTTCTTGATCCCGATCATGGAACTTACCCATTCGTTACATGCGGTTCCTGCGTAGCGGGAGCGGCATGCGTAAGCCTCGGCATAGGTCCGGTCAGGATAGATGAAGTTGTCGGGGTTGTGAAGGCTTACACCACCAGGGTGGGGAACGGTCCTTTTCCTACAGAGCTTACCGGTGCTACAGGTGACAGGATACGGGAACAGGGCAATGAATACGGGGCAACCACCGGAAGACCGCGCAGGTGCGGCTGGTTCGATGCGGTTCTGGCGAACTACACCGCCAGATTGAACGGGTGCACCTGGACTGCTGTTACTCTTCTTGATGTTCTCAGCGGTATTCCCGAATTGAAAGTATGCAAGAAGTACGAACTTGATCCGGAGATAGATCTTACACTTTTTGAAACAGGGGTAAGACTGGGGAAACACATTCCTGTATATGAAACGCTGCCCGGCTGGGAGGAAGATATCAAAGGAGAGAGGGAATGGAGCGCATTACCTGAAAATGCCAGGAATTATGTGCTGTTCATCGAGAGCCTCATTGGTGTTCAGGTTAAAGCCATCTCAACAGGACCTGCCAGGGAGGATCTGATCTGGAGAAAGTAACCCCGGATGTTGAACTCTTTGATACCCATTGCCACCTTTGCGATGAGCGGTTCAGCGGTGATCTGGACAGAGTGTTTGACTCTGCCGCAGAATCAGGTGTTACCGGATTCATGGTTCCCGGAATTTCAATTGAAAGCAGTCTGGAGGCGGCTTTCCTCTCCGAAAACCGAACCGGTGTATACGCTGCTGCAGGAATCCATCCAAACGAATTCGGGACTGATTTTCAGTACAACCCCGCAGATATCTCAGGAATTCTTCTGCGTCCCGGCGTGATAGCTGTTGGAGAAACGGGACTGGATCTATACCATGAAAGAACTCATGCTGAACTCCAGATCGAGATGTTCACCAGGCATATCAGGCTTGCGGAAGCATTTGGATTGACACTTATAGTTCATTCCCGGAACGCGGAAAAAGAAGTTCTTGATGTTCTGGATTATGATATTGATGTTCCGGTTATTCTGCACTGCTTTACGGGACCTTCCGATATAGCGATGGAGGCTGCTGAACGGGGGTATTACATAGGATTCGCGGGTCCGCTGACATTCAGAAAGAACCACCGGCTGAGAGATCTTGTACGATCGCTTCCACATGACAGAATCCTGATCGAGACGGATGCGCCATATCTATCTCCCGAGCCTCTCAGGGGGAGACGGAATGAACCCTCCAATGTCAGGTACGTAGCCGATGCTGTCTCAGAAATATGGGACATGGATATTTCAGCAACCGCAGAAATACTTAAAAACAATTCCCTGAATGTACTGCAGCGAGGATCCCGGCCGAGAACAGACCTTGTGTACTCGCTTTACGGAAATATTTACATGAACATTACAGGCAGGTGTGCCAATCGATGCAGTTTCTGTATTAAAGAGAGAGCGGATGGTATCGGAGGCTATTACCTGAAGCACCATGATGAACCTCCTGAGGGCAGACTCGAATCAATTATTGAAACACTGAGTCCTCATATGGGAAAAGAGCTTGTCTTCTGCGGATACGGTGAGCCGACCATGAGACCTGAACTTCTCGGGAGACTTGCCCGAAGTGCAGCAGACAGGGGTTTCCCTGTAAGGCTGAATACAAACGGAACCTGTCTCTCATGGCTTTCTCATGAAGAGACCGCTCTGCTTCTTGAGCCGTTTGATACCGTCAGTATCAGCTTGAACTCCTCCTGCAGAGAAGAGTACAACAGTATCTGCCGTCCCTCGGACGGTAACGCATGGGACAGATTGATGGAGTTTATTCAACTGGCGGGAAAAGCTGCTTCGGTCAGCCTCACGGCAGTAAGACATTCGGGCGCTGAAATGCAATCGGTGAAGAAACTGGCGAAGAAGCTGGATTTTCCACTTCGGATAAGAGGATAATGCTTATAACAGACCTGAAGAAGTATCTGAATAGAACCGGATTTTATCCGAACAGGAACCTTGGACAGAACTTTCTTGTCAATTCTTCCATCGCATCCCGAATCGCTGCTGAAATACCGGAGCAGGGCAGTGTTCTGGAGATAGGACCCGGATTCGGTTCCCTGACAGAGAAGCTCATCCCCCGATCCGAATCACTATCTGCAGTTGAGATATCAGGCAGAATGGCTTCGTTCCTCCAGCGGAGGTTCAGTAATGAACGGCTGAGTGTTATCCAGGCGGATTTTCTGAAAGTTAACCCATCGGAATTACCAGGTTATCCATTCCTGACCGTTGTTGGTAATTTACCGTACTACATATCCTCTCCCATTCTTTTCAGAATGCTCGAAGAGAGTTTCAGGAGTGTTCAGAAAGCTGTTCTCATGCTGCAGAGGGAAGTCGCGATCAGATTAGAGACCCTTGACGGCGGCAGGGATTACGGTAAACTTTCTCTGCAGATATGGCCGATTTTTTCCGTAGAGACCCTTATTGATGTCTCAGCGGATGATTTTTACCCTGTTCCAAGAGTTCTTTCCAGGGTAGTTGTTTTGAATCGCCGAAACAGACCCCTGATTTCGGAAGAGCTTTATGGTAGATTCAGAAGGATTGTTAAAGTGTCGTTCGCTATGAGGAGGAAAACCATTTTTAACAACCTGAAACCGCTTCTAGGGAAAGATGGAGCTCTGAAGCTTCTTGAGATTTGCGATATCGATCCCACCTTAAGAGCAGAACAGCTCCCCCCTGACCGGTTCATTAAGATGGCAGAGGCTATGTCGTGAAAAGGTCACTTCTGCTTCTGGCGTTTGTGTCTGTCAGTCTATACGCTGTCACCATCGGTTACGATATCTCATTTGATCAGGTGAAGGACAAAATAGGTCTGCTGAACTCCCTCTCTCTATT
>JBDLJP010000011.1:0-16727 GCA_039714295.1 Candidatus Fermentibacterota bacterium | reverse complement strand
GTACCTTTTCAGTCCTGATTTTTACGTGGAGGGAACCAGCCGAACAACCATGCACGGTTACCTTGAACCTACCGTGGAACTGCATTACACCATAAGGTATTAGACGGAATATTGAGAAAAGAACCCCGCCTCCCAGAGGAGACGGGGCTCAGTCACAAAGAAGCTACAGAGATTATTTCAATACAGTAAATCTCATGGTTGCAGTATCATGGAGAGTTTCAGCCCTCATGAAGTAGATACCGCAGTTCATGGTTTCCGGAATACCACAGGTGAAGCTGTGGTTTCCGCCTGCAAGCTCTCCGCTGTGAATTGTATCTATAACACGTCCTCCAACATCGTACACGGTGATCTCCACATCAGATGAGGTGCCTGTGTAAAGATCGAACAGCACGGAAGAGAATGCCGGATTGGGTCCTGCCGGTGCTATCAGAAGCTGAGAAGCAGATTCTCCTGCAGAACCTCCAGCTATCGGTACAGATAGAGCAGCAAGTACGGCCTGGTATACATCAACCCTTCCCGAACCGTATACATTATCCTTACCTGAAGCACCCAGATCAAGAGCTGTTACCTCAAGGATAGAGTCAACCACAGCCGGTGAAAGGCTGGGATTGGCACTCAATACCAGCGCCATACAGCCTGCAAGGTGTGGAGTCGCCATGGAGGTTCCGCTCATGGTGGTGTATCCGGAGGCAGTCAGATTACAGCTGACAATATCCACACCCGGTCCGGAGATGTCCGGGTCGATGAGTCCGTTGTTCGGAGAAGTATCGTTGTAATCAAACCAGGGGGCATCGAACATCCAGGTTGAATAACCGACACTGGAGAAACTTGCGATGTTGTCGGCGTTATCAGTTGCGCCTACTGTTACAACAGCCGAAAGACCTCCCGATGTTGTCTGATCAGGATGGATCCATGGAGGAGGGCAGTCTCCCGGTGTTCTTATATCACCATATGTAGAGATGTTGCCACCCTCATTTCCCGCTGCTATCGAATGACAGATTCCTGCTGCAAGAACGTTTTCCTCTGACTCGCGCCATGATACCCGGTCTGGATCCCAGGACTGCAGCCACCCCATTGAAGTTGAAATAACATCTGCACCATGATCTATACTGAACTGGAAAGCATCCCACATTTGAATTTCTGTGCTTGGAGTTGCCGAGTTGGCCACCCTGAGACCCATTATTGTTGCTCCGGGTGCTACACCCGTCTCGGTTCCCGCCGTACCGTCTCCGGCAACGCTTCCGGCGCAGTGGGTTCCGTGCCCGTTTGAGTCCATCGGGTCACCGTCGTTGTTTTCAAAATCCCATCCGTAGTGGTAACCGGCGGCTGTGTCGTGCCACATATTATTATGCAGATCCCAATGGGCGTGATTCACACCGGTATCAACAATACTGACCAGTACACCGGAGCCGTTGTATCCAAGAGCCCATACATCAGGTGCGTTGATCTGGGAAACACCCCATGCTACTGCATCAGTTAACTCTTCATGAGTTGTCGGATGAATATCAACAGGCTCAATCAGTGCGTTCTCGGTGTTCAGCATCCTGATGAAAAGAACATCGTCTCTTATGGCTATCTCTTCGATAACCTCTGCTGAAAGAGAGACTGCGATTGCATTGACAATCCAGAAAGGATGAACATCCTGAACGGATTCACTTCCATACAGGGAAAGCTCCGTGAGGATGCCTGCCTGGGCTTCTTCGGCCCTGTCTTTCATTACTCCTGCGGCGAATATGCGTCTTTCATCCCTGGTCATTCCCTGCGTTGCCATTGCGATATATTCCGTATCAACAGAGCCTGCAGGTTTTATCAGGACACTCAGAAGATCTGAGCCGCCGGATGACTTCATTTCCTCGAGAAGTCTGGGGGAGATGGTTCCGGAGAATGCTACTCCGATAATGATAAAAAGGGTCAGAAACAGTTTCATGATCCACCTTTCAAATTGGTTGTGTATATAAAATGCACTAACTGTCTGCATTTTATAAGTGATTAATGTACAACGCTTTTAAGTGAAAATAGTTCCCGCGATTATATACTGTCAGATGGTTTCCTGCCAAGAAGGGCAAGGGTGGTGGCTGCGTGAAACCCGACATCGTAAAGTCTTTCTCTCAGTTGTTTGCCCACCCTGATCAGTTTTGAGTTATCCTCAATATCTCCAGTTTTGCCGATGTAAGTATCGATTGCTCCGCTGATATGATCTAGAATGTCTTTATCCATGGGATCACTGTCCAGGTTCGAGTAATCGCAGGTAATCAGCTCATTCAGTCCGAGTGCCCCGGTGGTGCCCAGAATTCTCTCCCTGGAAAAAGTACTGAAGTGAGGTACTCCTTTCAGCGTATCGATGGATGCCCACCACTCATGCATCAGAACATGTGTCATCTGGGCTTCGGTCTGGTTGTCACGGTACATTTCGCGTGCCAGGAAGTATCCACCTGGCTTGAGTACCCGCATCATCTCTGCCAGGGTGTCATCCAGCCTTGCCATGTGATGAAGGGAATTTGAGATGCAGACCATATCAAAACTCGAAGAAGGGAACGCCATTTCCGCAGCGTTCATGCATGCTGTGTTCATGTCATTAATTTTCCTGATGGCTTCGATTGATCTTTGCAGCCCCTTCCAGCTTACATCGATAGCGGTGATGGTGCCGATTCCCCGGTACTCCGTTCTCAGATGACGCGCGAAGTTACCGTTTCCCGTTGCGACATCGAGAACCATCGGTACTTCAATATGCTTCAGTGTATCTTCGAGTGAATCCTTATTCCTCTTCTGGATCATCATCATCCCATTCGTAGACTTCCGCTTCAAAGCCCACGAACCACCGCTGCTTCTTCGGAGCGGGGTGGAAGCGGAACCACAGCTCATCCGGCAGGTATATTGAGGCTCCGCAATGCTCGCACTTCACAGTTCTCTCTTCTCCGCAGGAAAGTATTGCACCGCCGCATTGGGAACAGGTAAAAGAGATGGGAGATATTTCATTGTCTGCGGTTGATTTCACTGTCTGTTTATACTGTGCGCCAACGATGAGCAGCGCGCCCTCAAATACACTGTCGAACCAGGATGGTGCAGGCTCTACCGAAACCTTTGTGCTGCAACCGATGCAAGTTAGTGCATCTCCGCCCTCGTACTCATTCTCCATATCGAAATCACGCTTGCATTCGGGGCAGCAGGGCTTCAAACGCCCATAGTAAAGGTTAGTATTGTACGTTCCCCAGATAACACTCCTGCTCCCTTTTCCCTCTTCGGTATCATCTGCGATCTCATCCCTTACGTCCTCCAGCAGGTCAGCCCAGATTTCAGGTGTCATCTCGATCGTTTCACTGCATTCGGGACATATGAAGCTGGTGAACGGACCGTTAACCACTACCGGTCTGTCGCACCTGGGGCAGTCTATACTCATCTCGAGCATGCACCATACGGTTTCTCTTGCGGTCTCTTCAAGCTTCCCATCGTCTCCGTCCCGGACTCTTCTCTCTAGCTCTATTTCATACTCCGCCTGCTTCCTTGTTTGCGGAAGCCTGTGTATCTCATCCATCAGCATGGCAGTCTCTTTATTCTGCTGTGAGTAGTAGGGAGTAATGACGAACTTCTTCTCTCCTGCCTCGAGGACAAGACATTCGGAGATGCTTCCGCGCCACATCGAGGTGATCTCGGGTGATATCCCTGATATTTCCCACGATGGGATCACCATATCTATCCTGCGAAACAGTGATCGGTACCTGTAGATAAGATTCGGCCAGTCCAGCCAGACCTTGACCGAGCAGTCCTTCAGCAGTTTGAATAGAAGGACAAAGGCGAATATGGCAAGCACATAATTTACTTGCGGAGCCCTGGGCAGCAGAAAGAGAGCGGCTGCAGCGCAAAGCGCCAGGAAGATGCATGTTACAATAACAGATCTGACAGGATTGTATCGGTAAAGAAGACGCGGTTCGGGAGGATTGATCCTGTGCAGGAGATCATCCCTGTTCTTATTTGTCATCCATGTACTCGCAGATCACGAACCAGCGTCTCTTCCGTTTTCCTGAATGAAATCTCAACCACAGAGTGTCCGGCAGATAGACCTGACCTGCGCAGTATTTACATTTAACGAATCTCGTAGTTCCGGTAACCTCGAGCAGAGCTGCGCATGATGGGCAGGAGATCGATTCAGGTCTCGTACCGGAGGGGACTTCATCATGTGAGCTGTTTTCAGAGAAGATGGCGTTGATAAGGGTAGTGATTCGGCGTACACTGCTGCTTAGCCAGACCGGGGGCAGCTGCACCGGATAGACCATTCCGCATTTCGTGCAGATGTAGCTGGTGCCGTGAACCAGGTTCCATGGATCGTCGAAAGCGGTCTTGCAGCTGTCGCAGTAAGGGTCGAATCTTGCAAGTGTAAGATTACCATGGAAGGTTCCGATCAGAATCGAACCGGTTGCCATTCCTGTTTCGGTTTTCTGCATCTTCCGGCAGGAATTCGCGAGATTCTCGATCCAGTAGCTCTGAGGAATGTCGATATCAGACTGGCAGCGGATGCAATGAGCTTTTTCAAGAGGCCCATCTAAAGGCAATGGGTTGTCACACCTCGGGCATTGTATGCTGAACTCTACCCTGAAACTGAAAATCCCGCTTCCAGTCATGTCATTTTCCGTCAGGATATATCTTCTTCTCGGGAATGACTCCCCTTATTCCCCCCCTGGGATCATCAACATCCCTTTCATATCTGGGTATAAGATGAATATGAACGTGAGGTATCGTCTGACCGGCAGCTTTTCCCTCGTTTACTCCGATGTTGTAACCGTCCGCCGCAAGGGATTGCTCAAGCTGCTTCTTTCTAAAACTCAGGGCACGGGACATGGAAGCGAGTTCTTCCTCCGTGGCATCGAAGACACTTGCGAAATGTCTGAACGGTATGATAAGTGAATGGGACGGTGATACCGGGTAAAGGTCGCGAATAACGTACACATTCTCATCTTTCCAGATGATCCTGCCTTCATCGGGGCTGCAGAATGGACACTCACTCATTTAACCCTCCTTGTTTGCAATTTTCCTTAAGTATAATGTACGCTATTGTGTCTCGCTGAAACAGGAGGAGAATTCTGGAGAACTTCACACAGCCGCTGTCCGGTTTTTTCGTCAGAGATGCGGCAACCCTTGCCCCTGACCTTATCGGCTGCCTGTTAAGAAGGAAAATTGGCGGAGAATTCATATCCGGGATAATCGTCGAGACCGAGGCATACACAGAAGATGATCCCGCAAGCCATTCCTTTCGAGGCAGAACCCCTGGAAACCGGCTCATGTTCGAGAGGGGCGGGCTGGCTTACGTATATCTCATCTACGGTATTCATAACTGTTTCAATGTAACATCCGGGCTTTTGGGAAACGGAGAAGCTGTTCTGATCCGGGCTGTCAGACCGCTTGAGGGAATAGAATATATGTGTGCGAATCGCGGAACTGACAAACCCGCGAACCTGTGCAGCGGTCCCGGTAAACTCTGTCAGGCATTCGAAATAGATCGAAGGCACAATGGAATATCACTTGTAGATGGAGAGATTCAGATACTGATCCCGACTGATGGTAACAGACCCGATATAGATGTCACAAAGCGTATAGGTATCACCAGTGGTACTGATTTGAAAAGAAGGTTCATGCTGAAGGGCTCCCGATGGACCTCCAGACGTTAATCTGAACTCTCTATTTCTGAATCCGAGAGTGCTTTAACAGTGAGGAACAGCAATCCGATTCCCTGAAGTACTGCGATAAAAACGTAAATATCTCCATGATAAGCTGCCCCTGTGCCGTTGATCCACCTCAGAGTCCATGGAACGTACCCATGAGGGAGCATGAGCTGAAAAACAGGGGAAAGGGCCCATGAGGCTGCGGATGCCTGAGCCATGAAAGCCAGAAGATTGATAATGTGCCCTGTCTGATCCAGGTACTTCTCCAGCAGAACCGTCAATGAAACCGCAGTCAGAGAAGCAAAAGGTATTACCGCCCACAGCTGCCACGGGAAACCGCCTCTCCCTGCTGTCCACAGGAGAGCCAGACCCAGTGCGGGGAGTACACCTGCGAGAACGGGGAGCATGATCTCCGGAAGTACCAGTGAGTATCTGCCGGCTTTCGTGCTGAACAGGATATCCTTGAGGCTGCTTCTGGCGCTTGAGCGGTACCATCCCGAAATGAAAGCGGCGGGTCCGCAGTATGTAATGCCGGATATCGCCAGCGGAAGAAAAGGAATAGAGGTCTGGCCGGGGAGTATCCATGCGATGATCGGAGCAGCCAGCAGAATCCAGATAAATGCCTGACGACGCAAAGCCCATTCCGACATATATCGGAATACGGAGGCCCATATTCTCAGATATTCAGGTCTTCTGCGCAAAAAAGATCCGCCTCTCCGGGTTCATCATCAGTTGTGAAGTACTGCATTAATTCGGAGTTTGATGGTGGTTTCAGCTCAAGCCCGACTATCTGTCTTGAGTTGGCTCTGGCAAGATTGACCAGGTTCGTTACAGCAGCGGAGAGTCCAGTGTGGCGGAATTCATATCCGCCGCGAAATGCCAGAACGTTTTCCGCTCCGGGCAGGCTTTCCATCACTGCTCTGGGAAGGACAGGAAAAAATCTGACGCGCAGCCGCATAAGAATAGAGCAGGCTTCAGTCAGTTCCTGAAGCCTTACGATCTGCCTTACATCATCGGAGTCGCAAATTGCGATTCTTTCGGTTGATTCAGGTATGTGCTGTATCCCCGGAAGGGATGCTATGACTGCGCAGCCTCCCTGAGAGAGATCCTCGAGGAGGGGATGCAGTTTGTCAGGAAATGGTCCCTGCAGTACAAAAACATCTGGAATCGGCAGACATGCGGCAGCAAAAGCGGTAAGATACCTGTCATCCGGTGAAAGCTCATTTACCTCTTCATTCATGCATTCTTCAAGCGAACACCAGGTGCAAAGCTGGGAGAGAATCTCTACTGTATCCTGCCTGCTGTAACCCGCAGCTGCGGACGCAAGAGAGAGGTGCCCTGATACAGTCATTCCCGGAGGACAGGAGAAGGAAGGGGAAACGTATTCGACCCTTCCTCTTGCATTATGACTTCTGATATCCAGGTTGTCATCTCCGAGATGAATCATCCCGGAAGCGGGAGTCTTTCTGCCTGCGAGAACGAGGGCAAGGTCCGGAGCGACAGTACTATCGTTGCCGAGAAGGACAGTCATGGATCCTGCAAGCACTGCGAGATCAAGCGGTTCATCGGAGTTACCGGTAATGTACAGTTCCTCCGTACTCAGGTGTACTGAAGAATCCATGGACAGCAGTTCCCCCTTTAATCCGCTTTCCTGAGACTGGCATCAGCCAGCTCAAGAGCTCTCACAACAGCGAGACCTTCCAGACCTGATGATTTCGGGGTATTTCCGGTTTCAATGCAGCTGAGGAATTCTTCCATTTCCGCTGCAAGCGGTTCTCCCGTCTGCAGCTTTGGTGAAACAATATCTCCCGTTCTATAGGTGAGCTGGTACTCTCCAAAGCTCTCAGGTTCGATAATATCCACGCCCTTATCGTAGATCTTTATCTTTTCCATGGGTTCGGTATCATCGTAGACAAGCATTTTCCTGCTTCCGACGATCACAGTTCTCCTGAGTTTAGAGGGAGCAAGCCAGGCAACCTGCACGTTTGCGATGGCGCCGCTCGGGAAAGCAAGGTTGATAAAAGCCACATCAGGTATTCCGTCAAGAACGTAAGCATGACCGAAGGCGCTTACTCTGGAAGGTTCTTCTCCAAGCCAGTAGAAGAGCATGGAGAAATCATGCGGGGCGAGATCCCAGATAACGGAAACATCTTTCTGATGAAGACCAAGGTTCACCCGGCTGGATGTGATGAAGTGTATGTCACCAAGCTCACCGCTGTCGATGATATCCTTTGTTTTGATAACGGGAGGCGAGAACATGAAGGTATGCCCTACCATTGTTACCAGGCCATTGCTCCTGCCGAGATCGACAATTTCCTCAGCCTCTGCGATGCTGGCGGCGAAGGGTTTTTCAACGAATACGTGCTTTCCCGCGAGCAAAGCCTTTTTAGCGAGCGGATAGTGAGAAGAGACATTCGTTGCGATTACAACGGCATCAAGAGTGCTGTCATCAAATATATCCTGGCAATCGGAAGTGAAACTCATATCCGGGTATCTTGATCTGATCTTATCCAGCCGGGCTGGATCTGAATCGCACATCACAAGCTTCCCTCTTCGCTTGTTGGCGTATAGATTCCTCAGCAGGTTGGGACCCCAGTAACCAAGTCCGATGACTCCGGTATTAACCATTTACGATCTCCCCTTGATTATGAATGAATCAGCTTTCCAACTGGATGAAACTACAACCTGATGCAAGTATAGAAAAGGGGTCGGGCATCGAAAGTTAGCATTATCGGGATCAGCGCGTCGAATCTTAGCGTTTTGATTTGTTGCAATGATGTTAATGCTGGCTTTAGATGCCCGATCTCTGAAAACCAGGTTGTCTGGCAAAGTATATGCTTCTATTGTACGGACAGGAGGAAACAAATGAATTTTGATAAATTTACGATCAAATCCAGGGATGCTATCGGGGAAGCCGGTCGAATAGCGATTGAAGCCGGTAATCCTGAAATAGCACCCGTTCATCTCGCAGCAGTTCTGCTGGATGACAGGGACAGTGTAGTAAGCGGTGTGCTGGACAGTCTTGAACTGAACCGTCAGGCGATACGGGACGAGATAACCGGAGTGCTGAGTTCGCTGCCAAGAAGTAAGGGCGGATCCGAACCGAGGATGTCCGCCAATCTATCAAGAGTACTGGACGCGGCAGAAAAAGCCGCCACTGGAATGAAGGACGAATATGTGGCAAGGGAACACCTGTTTCTCGGCCTGCTTGGTTCCGGCGGAAGAGTTGCGGATATCTTACACTCAAATGGAATCACCGGGGAAACCTTCCTTGCAGCCATGGCTTCCGTCAGAGGATCGTCCAGGATCAGCTCTGAGTCAGCGGAAGACAGTTACAAAGCTCTGGAAAAATACACCAGGGATCTGACAGCAATGGCGCGTCAGGAGAAGCTTGATCCTGTAATAGGCAGGGATGATGAGATAAGAAGGATCATGCAGGTTCTAGGTCGCAGACGCAAGAACAACCCTGTTCTTATAGGTGAGCCCGGAGTTGGTAAAACAGCAATAGTCGAGGGACTTGCTATACGGATAACGGAGGGTGATATCCCTGAAACACTCAGGGACAAGAGTCTGCTGGCGCTGGATATGGGCGCCCTTATCGCAGGGGCGAAATTCAGAGGTGAGTTTGAGGAGAGACTGAAGTCCGTTCTGAAAGAGATAGCTGATGCTGAGGGAAGGATCATTCTTTTTATAGATGAGATGCATACACTTGTCGGCGCCGGTGCCGCGGAAGGTGCAGTGGATGCGGCTAATATGCTCAAACCTGCGCTTGCGCGCGGAGAACTGCATTGCATAGGCGCCACGACACTGGACGAATACAGAAAGCATATCGAGAAGGACGCTGCTCTGGAGCGGCGCTTCCAGCCGGTTATCGTCAAGGCTCCCTCTGTTGAGGATACGATAAGTATTCTAAGGGGGCTCCGCGACAGGTACGAAAGTCACCACGGGATTATCATTCAGGACGCTGCACTGATTGCAGCTGCAGTACTTTCCAACCGTTATATCACCGACAGATTTCTGCCTGACAAGGCGATTGATCTTGTGGATGAAGCCTCGAGCAGGCTTCGAATCGAGATCGACAGCATGCCCGAATCGATAGATGAGATCAGGCGCAGGATAATGAGGCTGGAGATTGAGCGTGAGGGGTTACGAAGAGAAGATGAGTCTGAATGTAAAGCTGAGCTGGATGTGATAGAGAAAGAGCTGGCAGAGCTGGAAGAGGACAGAACAGCTCTTGAATTCCGCTGGAAAAATGAGAAGAACCTTATCGATAAGATCCGTGATAATGCCAGGGTGACTGAAGATTTTCGAGGACAGGCCAAGATTGCCGAACGGCAGGGTGATTTCGAAAAAGTTGCGGAAATAACCTACGGCAGAATACGTGAACTGGAGGATGAATCCGCTGCACTGAAGGGAAAACTGAATGATCTGCAGAAGGATGGCTCGCTTCTCTCAGAAGAGATTACGGCAGATGACATAGCCGAGGTGGTCTCCAGATGGACCGGTATTCCGGTATCAAGGCTGATGGAGAGTGAGAAGGACAGGCTCCTCACTCTGGAAGATGAGCTTCATAGAAGAGTAATCGGTCAGGATGAAGCAGTCACCGCTGTTTCCGAAGCGGTAAGGAGGTCGCGCGCAAGCGTTCAGGATCCCAACAGACCCCTGGGCAGTTTCATTTTCATGGGACCCACAGGTGTAGGTAAGACGGAGCTTGCAAGATCCCTTGCGGATTTTCTCTTCGATGACGAGAACGCTCTCATAAGGATCGATATGAGTGAATTCATGGAGAAGCACTCCGTTTCAAGGCTTATCGGTGCTCCTCCGGGATACGTGGGATACGATGAGGGAGGATACCTTACAGAAGCTGTCAGGAGAAGACCTTATTCAGTAGTTCTGTTCGATGAGATAGAGAAAGCTCATCAGCAGGTCTTCAATGTCTTCCTCCAGATCCTTGATGAGGGACGCCTTACGGATGGCCAGGGCAGAACCGTTGATTTCAGGAACTCGGTAATCATAATGACCAGCAACCTCGGGAGCGACTGGATAGCTGAAACCGCAGGCAGGATGACTCAGGAGGAACTTACAGAACGGGCCAAGAGGGAACTGAGTACACACTTCAGACCGGAGTTTCTCAATAGAATAGATGATATCATCGTCTTTCGTCCGCTTGGACGTGAGGATCTGAGAGAGATAGTTGAAATTCAGCTGAATAGACTGAACAGAATACTGAAGGAGCAGAACATAACAATTGTTCCGTCCGAATCAGCTCTGGATCTTCTTACGGAACTTGGATACGACCCGGCGTTCGGTGCCAGACCGCTGAAGAGGGTCATACAGAAATACGTGCAGAATGAACTGGCCAACTCCATTATCGGTGGCAGCATTAATCAGGGGGAGAGGGTACTTCTGGATGCTGAGGAGGGGAAATTCATCATGAAACCTGAAGCTGAATAAGATGTATCCAACCCTTATCGTCATCGCTGGATATCTTGCAGCTGATGCTTTCCTCGACGGGTACACCGCTGCCCTTGCTGTGTTTGCCCTCGGGCTGGCGGAATTCCTTTTTCTGCTGATCTTCCGCGGAAGTAAACATCCCGCTCTTATTCTGGAGGGTGCGGTACTTGCTTCCGCAGGGCTTGCCGGTGATATGCTCGCCTCCCGGGGATACTCCGGAGCCGGGTACGTGCTTCTTGAGCTAGTCCTTGCGGGAGTGCTGCTTGTATCGACCGTACGGGGGAAACCCTGGCTGGCTTCCCAGATGAAGAGGGTCGCCGGATTCTCAGCCGGCAGTGAGTTCTCAATTGAGATGTCCATTGTGATGGGGGTGGTCTTTCTTTCGCACGGGATATTGCTTGCAATTCTGATAGTATTGAACGGGAGGGTGCCGGTAATTCCTGCCATCCTCTCGTTCGCAGCTCTATATCTGCTGGCCATCTTACATCTGAGAATAAAGCAGCGCAGAAGGAGCGAAGAGAGTGTGCCCCGCCTTGTAAAAGGTGAAGAGGAAAAATTCATACTTGAACTTTCAGGGGAGAAGCTGGGCAGCGTGATGCTGAAGCCGGGATCAGTTACCATTGTTACAGAGGTTGAGATTGCCCAGAAGCTGCAGGTTCACGAGTTTCTTGAGCCCCTTGAGCGATACTTGAAACATCAGGGCTGCAGAGTGGTAAGGTTCACAGTGTGGGATGGTGACGAAATCGCTCTGGAAATGTCCGGGTACAGGAAAACACCCGCCGGCTGGAATAAGATCCTCTGAAATCGGGACATACCTTTCCAGCAAGTAGGAAAGGCAAGTCCGGTCTTTGATAGCAATACTCCGTAAAAGTGGATATACTTATGCCAATAATAGATGGAGGTTCTGATGAGAGTAACTCTTTCGATATTCCCTGTACTTGTTCTCTCTGCCATTGCATTGCTGTCCTGCAGTGAACCGGCAGGACCTCTTGACGCTTCGGGTCCCACTGAATCAATACTCACTGTTACGCTTGAAGAGACTGGTTCTCTTCATACCGGTGCATTTTCACCGGAAAGAAACAGCAAGGGTGAGTATCAGACGCTAGCTGTCTGGACCGAGTGCCCGGATGATAATTTTGCCTGGTATGCCATTTACCGTTCTGCAATCCCCGGGATTGCATCCAACCCGGGAGTTGCGGACACCAGTGTGATATTTTCCTCCGTATCAGGCACCACCTGGATAGATACCGGTCTGATTGAGGGGAATACTTACTACTACGCTGTCCGTACAATGAACAGGGATGATCTGGATTCCTGGAGCAACGAGGACTCTGTGGTTGTTCCCGCCGCACCCCCCGCTCCCTCTGACCTTGCAGGTATTTATACAGGAAATGGCTCTTTCGGTCAGATTACGCTTGAATGGACCGAGTGCCCGGACAGCGATTTTTACTGTTACAACCTTTACCGGTCCACCAGCCCTGATATCGAAAGTGATCCCGCGTCAGCCGAGATCGTCTCAACATGCGGGGAAAGCGGTGAAACAACATACGAAGACAATGAAGTTGAGGGGCTGACATCTTACTATTACGCGGTGGAAACGCTTAACGAATCGCAGCTCAGTTCATGGAGTAATGAAGTTTCAGTTACTACTCCGGATCTGACCCCCAGATTGACTGTATTTTTCATCGATCCTTCCCATGACGATTACTATTCCGGCGATGCTGTTCTTCTTCTAACTCCCGATAACAGATTCTATCTGATTGACGGTGGAGACAGGACGGGTACCTGGAGCTGCGGAATTGATAAGGTTCTGCCCCTGCTGGACAGTCTGGGAGCGGACAGTCTTGATGGAATAGTCGGTACACACCCCCATTCGGACCATATTGGCGGTCTTATAGGTGTTCTTGAGAATGTTCCGGTGGCAACAGTGTGGGATTCAGGCTTTGAACACTCTACTTCAACTTACTGGGAGTACCTTCAGGCTGTTTATGATAACGGTTCGGACTTCATCACCCCTCGAAGGGGAGACCTTCTCGATTGGGATGAGAACATTACAGTTGAATGCATTCATCCTGTGGAGCCTCTCGGTTCCGATCCGAATAACGCTTCCATTGTTCTTCGGATAACCTATGAGAATGTTTCCTTTCTCTTTACCGGTGACCTGGAAACTGCCGGAGGTGAAGATGTTATACTCACTGCCCTGAGCCAGGGAATCATCGATGATATTTCAGCGGATGTTCTCAAAGTCGGCCACCATGGTTCGAGTACTTCAACATCCACCTCCTGGCTGCAGGCGGTAGATCCGGATTACGCGGCTGTTGAAGTAGGTCTCGGTAATCCCTACGGTCATCCGCATACTGAGGTAGTGCAGAGACTTGAAAACTACGGGGTGCCGATTTTCAGAACCGATCAGGACGGTACATTCGTAATTACAACAGATGGGAATACTCTGGAAGTGTACCCATAATTTCAGTGCTCAATCCATAACCTGATTCGGTTTCCGTTGACTTGCATTATATATTTAGGTAATCTTCAAACGCATTACTAAAAAACAGTATTTGATTTTGATTAAGAATAATCGTAACATGAACCGGGAGGTTTTCCATTGAACGAAAACAGGAAATACCCGTTTTCCGAGATCGATTCAGATATCTGCAAGGGATGCGGGCTGTGCGTAGCAGCCTGCCCCAAAGATGTACTGGTTATCTCGGAGAAACTGAATTCCAAGGGGTTTCATTATTCGGAGTACGTTGGTGAAGGGTGTATTGGATGCGGTAACTGTTTTTACGTATGTCCTGAACCCAGCGCTGTGACAGTCTACCTGAAGAATTATGTCCCAGGGGAGGTGAGTTAAATGCCTCGAAAACTTATGAAAGGTAACCATGCCGCCATATACGGTGCGATTCTTGCCGGGTGCAAAGCATATTACGGTTACCCCATCACACCGGCCAGCGAGATAGCGGAATCAGCTTCCCTGCTCTTCCCGAAATTCGGAAGAACATTCCTTCAGGCTGAAAGTGAAGTTGCTGCGATAAATATGGTTTACGGAGCAGCTGGATGCGGGCAGAGGGTACTGACCGGCAGTTCCGGTCCCGGAATAAGCCTTAAAATGGAAGGTATTTCCTATTGTGCCGGTTCGGCTCTTCCATGTGTAATTATAGACATTATGCGCGGCGGTCCGGGCCTCGGCAACATCGGCCCCGAACAGGGAGATTACAACCAGGTTCTCAAGGGCGGCGGACACGGCAACTACAAGGTCATAGCTCTTGCGCCCAACTCGGCTCAGGAAATGTGTGATCTGACAATGCTGGCTTTTGAGCTGGCGGATAAATACAGAAACCCTGTCTTTGTACTCACCGATGGTGTTATCGGTCAGATGATGGAGGCTGTGGAGCTTCCCGAACCAGTGAAAGAACTACCTGATAAAAGCGAATGGGCTGTTTATGGAACCGCCGATTCCAGACATCTTATCAATTCCATTTATCTTGATCATGATGATCTCGAGAAGTGGAACAGAGAACTGATGAAGAAGTACGAGATCATTCAGAAGAACGAAGTCCGGGTGGAAGAGTACCGAATGGATGATGCTGACATCGCAGCCATCGGTTACGGAAGTTCCAGCCGTGTTCTCCGTTCCGCTGTCGATATCGCCCGGGATCGGGGAATCAAGCTGGGTCTGTTCAGACCCATAACGCTATTCCCTTTCCCAGTTAATGAGATAGCTTCGCTTCCAGACAGAGGACTGAAAGGTATTCTCACTGTTGAAATGTCCGATGGTCAGCTTGTAGACGATGTAAATCTTGCACTGGGCGGAAAGATGATTTCCGATCTGTACAATAGAATGGGTGGTAATGTACCGGCTGCCCTGGAGATCGTTGAAAAGGTCTCCGAACTTTATGGGGTGTAATTATGGCTCAGAAAACAGTACTTAGAAAGCCCAAGGGTTTCATTGATGAATACAAGCATAAGCCCGGAGCCGAAAAGGACAGAACTCATTACTGCCCCGGATGCGGTCACGGAATCCTGCACAAGCTTATAGCCGAAGCCCTCGAGGATTTTGATATTGTAGACAAGACAATAGTCATCAGTCCCGTTGGCTGCAGTGTGTTCGCATACTACTACTTCCACACCGGAAACCTGCAGGTTCCGCATGGAAGGGCTCCAGCCGTTGCTACTTCCGTTTCCAGAGCGAATCCCGATTCCGTTGTAATAAGCTACCAGGGAGACGGAGACCTTGCCGCTATCGGAGGCAACAACATTCTGCAGGCGGCGAACCGCGGTGAGAACATGGTAGTTTTCTTCGTTAACAACGCTATATACGGTATGACCGGTGGACAGATGGCTCCAACTACGCTTGATGGACAGAGAACTACCACAACACCCTACGGGCGAAATGTCAGTACAGACGGTTACCCGATACAGGTCTGCGAGATCATCAATCAGCTGACCGCTCCTGTATACGTGGCGAGAACATCTCTTCACGACATGCCCAATATCAGGAAGACAAGGGCGGCTGTGCGCAAGGCTTTGAAGAACGCAAGGGACAAGAAGGGATTCTCTTTTGTTGAGGTTCTCAGCATGTGCCCCAGCGGATGGAAAATGGATTCTGTGCCTGCCCAGAAGTGGATTGAAGAGAATATGATACCCAGATTCCCTCTGGATACTTTCAGGGATATTTCAGAGGATGCACCGGCGATAGAGCGGCCCGTGCCGCTGATGGATCCTGCAGAAGTCAGAAAAATCCTGGAATTTGATGCTCTCAGTGATTCAAATCTTGAAAAGAACCCTGATGCTGCCTTAGATAAGGTAGCAGTCAGAGTAGCCGGTTTCGGCGGACAGGGTATCATGTCCACGGGTATTGCTCTGGCTAACGTAGGAATGGAATACGGTTACAATGTGAGCTGGCTTCCTTCCTACGGTCCGGAAATGCGCGGTGGTACTGCAAACTGTTCGGTCAAGATTCAGGGAGATACTATTGGCGCATCAGAGTGTACCGAACCTAACATGGTTATCGCAATGAATCAGCCGAGTCTCGAGAAATTCGAGAAGCTGCTTCTCCCGGGTGGAGCGCTTATCTACAACAGTACACTTATCAATATTGAACCTTCGCGCACTGATGTTGATGTGTATCCTGTACCCATCACAGGTATAGCCGATGAACTCGGTGATACGAGGGTTCAGAGTATGGTCAATGTGGGTGCCTTCGCTGCTGTCTCCGGAATGTTCGATCCCGCTGAAATAGAGAATCTCATGTCATCTCTATTCAAAGGAAAACCTGAGAAGGTTATTAAACTGAACGAAAGGGCTGTAAGAAAAGGGTACGAATACGTCAGGGAGAATTTCTCCTGAGAAAACAGATGATGCCGTCGGCAGCCCTGCTGTCGACGGTTTCCGTTGAATTCTGACGGGCATCGCCCAAGGAAGTGGGGAGTATTATGAGGACTGTGTTATTTTTTGTGTTGACAATTCTTGTTGTCATTCCGGGTATTGTCTCTGCTTTCGGGTATGCTGATGCAAATGGAAATGGCACTTCCATTCCCGGATACAATGCAGTTACGCTTGCTTTTGGCGGAGCCAGGGCAATAGGGTTCGGGGATGCTCTATCTGTTCTGACCAATC
>JBDLJP010000010.1:0-16750 GCA_039714295.1 Candidatus Fermentibacterota bacterium | reverse complement strand
ACATCCAGCAACGCGGTGTTGTGCCCCGACCAGGAGTCATCGCATTCCTCAAGGTAATCAGCTTCAACTTTTACGGTGATCTCCATGGGAGGATCAAGCCAGTTGTCGCAATCCCAGGTGTACTCGTACACAGCCTCTGCTCCGACTGCTAGCTCATCACAGCTAACGTAATCGATTGAAGAATATTCATCATAACTGAAAGTGATTCTTACATCGAATTCATCCGACTCCAGTGCTCCGCTGTTTCGAACTGTGAATGTCATTGCAAGGTCGGTTCCTGTTGGTGTCTCCAGGGGGTACTCCGAAACAGTTATGTCACTCTCATGGATCACAAGATCACAGTCGTTCGGATATTTGACCCTGTCTGAGATGTCCAGCGCTGGATCACCCAGAAGATTGAACTGGCCCATCTCTCTTCGATAGGATCCTGTAATATCCACAAAGTAATCTTCGTATTCAGTTCGTGCCGAAGCAATGGCATCTCCAAGCCTTCCAAAACCTCTGATGTAAGTCGCTTCCAGAATACCCTTGCCGTAGTGTCCATAGTACGAGGTTAACGAAGACAGTGACCCGCAGAATACTCCGGCAACAGGCACATCGGTGAACTTCATAAGCTTTTCTGCGATGCAGTCGGTTCCAAAGTCATATGCCGCAACCTGGGAAGTCGCATTATCAAAGTGACATAAATCCAAGTATGTCGGGCGATTCTCGTGATGGTCAATCGTGTGATTGAATGTGCCTGATCCGCAGCAAAGGAGCAGCACAAAAGGTGGAGCATAGTTTTCAGCAGTACTCAGATACTCCTCAATCTGGTAATTGTTGAAGGTGCTGTCCCGGGCACCCATGGTCGGATCAAGAGGTATGAGATGTGGGACCCACTCAAGACCGGCGCTTAACATGTGAAAATCACCATGATTGCTGTAGAATGCAACTCCTGCACCCTTTCCGAATTCAGTCAGGCAGATGTCTCGCCACTCGTGGCTTGAGAGCTCACTCCCATCTATTATTGTAAGCTCCCTTCCATCTCCGCAGTAGGTGGTTGAATAGTCGTACTCCATCCAGTCGGAAAAGCCCAACGTCCATTGCCTGTTGGGTTCCCAGTTACGATATGTCTGGTGGCCTGTGTTATCATCATGTCCGGTGCCGGCAAGTCTGAGAATCCTTCTTCTGTAATCGGGAGTAGGCGGTTGCCCGGCTGGATCCTCCAGATCGATGAGATTCTGTATCATAACACTTAAGGTATCAGCCCACTCTCCGTTCTTAACAGATAATCGGCCGACCATCATATCAGGGAAGTCGTTGTTAATGTTCCGATCATCGTTGAAATAGGTGTACCACTCGTCGTTGCCGATCTTGTCCCATGCTGGACTCGGCGTCACACCATACTCATGAGTGGGCAGGAACCATGGTTCGCTTCCATAAGAAGCAGCTTCGTGATCACCGATGAGAAGAAGGTATTCAGGCTTTTTAAGAGTCGGCTGCCCCCAGTTGCTCCACATGTGTTCCGTGAAATTTCTAAGGATTTCATCGGTTATCACGGTAGCTGCTCCTCCAAACTCATCCAGTATCTCATCCGTGGTAACCAATGCCACATCGAAATCATTCAGGTCGACCCTGTGTTCAGCGAGATCGTCAATTGCATCCCCGCACTGATCGTACAGGCCCGAAGCGCAGATGATCAGATAGTCAGGCATACGGGTCGAACCTGATCTGGGATTAACTTCTCCGAAGTACTCAGGTTCGGGAGCATATGTCTGAAGTACCGGATGGTATCCAACAATTGAAGATCCATCAACCATCCTCTGGAATGGACCAAGTCCGGTGCCGCTCCAGACAGCAGATGCGCTGTCAAATGAAATTGAAACACTAAATGACATTACTGTGCTTAAGGTGCTGTCAGATGCTCTGTACTGCGCCGGGAACATCTGCACCATCAACAATCGCTGATCGCATATCCTTGTTTCGCCGATTATCCTGACTCTCTCAGCAGGCCAGAACTCGTTCGATGCATAAGCAGTGGAATCCTGCACGAAAGAATCCACCACAGCAGGAGTGTACTCGTATGACATTACCTGTGCCGGTGCCGGATATACAGGATCCACGGATTGCTCCCTCTCCGCTGATACAGCAAATTCAAGGTACGGTGTTACGCTGTCCGGAAAAGCAACCAGGCAGGTGATCATGGGAAGTTCGGGATAGCCGATGCTGTCTGTAAGAGGAGAGTCTTCGAATCTGATATAATCCTGACTGTCGTATTCGACTTCTTCCCAGGAAACTGGAGTCTGAGCTATGAACGCTACCCTCGTACTGTCTGCAACTGTGGTGTGAATGGGCGCTGTATCAGCGATAAGTGCGAGAAGCAGAAATGACAATATCGAATACCTCCAAAGCAAAAGAGAATTGATCTTCTAATACCTGGATTGAGAATAAAATGGTATTGAGGAGAAGTCAAGAAGGATGTAGGGATATGTTTTCAATCCGTGGTAAACATGCATTCGTTCGATTCTAGTACTTGTTGTTTCAGAGATCTCTAAGCTCCTTGTGACACAACTATTGGAACATTAGGATTGCCCCAATGGCGATTGATTTTGAGCAAGTTACTAATGTAAATTTGATACTTCTGTGTCTATAGTTTAAAATTAGCAATAATAGGGTAATAATGATGAATATTTTGATTATTTGACTGTATACTTTCCAGAAATGTAGATTATTCCCCTTGATATTTGACAAAGAGAGATATGCTAGCCTGAGAAACTCACCAGCATATTGAGAGAGAGACCCTTCAAAGTAGTATCCGATTTTGAAGGAGGAAGCATTACCTCCGATGGGGGCGGTCTGCTGCTTCGTGAAGTGGATCACAGACAGAAGAATAGAATCTCTGCTGAGCTTGCTGAAGCAAAATCCATAACGAGGAGGAAGGGAAGCCCTGTCGAGTTTTTAAAGGCTTCAGGTGTAATCAGACTTAATCAGTTAATCTTTATAGAGTTGCTCATGTGAGCCGTCGGAGGGGTCTACACTTAAGACAAGCAAACCGAAACTGAACCTACCGACTGTATGAAGTTATTGATATGCTTGTATTGCTATTTGGGAGTTTACTTTATTGAACACTGAGGGAGGATGCACATGAAGTACTGCATTTTCGTATTTATTTTTGTCACATTGTTATTCGCTGGAGGTTTCGGTTACACAGGAATATCCGCAGCATCGACGCCTGTTAATGGCGGAAGTGATGATATAGAAATAACATACATTAATGACTGGATCACTGCTGATGTGGTTCTTGGTCTGGATATATACGAATATCTTTCCGAATGCTATATCCTGGCTTCTGACCCGGTCAGCGACCATATCCAGTCTTACGATGCTTCTACAACTGCTCCTCTTGGTACAATGAATTTGAGTGGAGCAAATGACCACTGCTTTGGAATTGCATGGAACAACAATCCTGATTTTGACACCTACTACATAAATGACTGGATGGATCCAGTTCTTTACTATACTGAGGATTTCGGCTCCACCTGGACGACGGCGCCGAACCCGGCTGGAAACAGCGCGAGGGGAATGGATTTCGATGGAACCGACTACTGGACAACCAATGGTTCCGGCGGCGGTCTCTGGCGCTTTACCCCCGGCGCAGGCCAGGAAAATATCCCAACCCCATTTGTAACAGGTCAGCCCAGCGGACTTACCGTATTTCCCGCAGGAGCCAATCTGGGTATTGTGATCACAACCTACACGAATATCTTCTTCTTCTGTGAATGGGATGGTTCAACCATGACCCTCATCGGCAGTACTGTATGTCTCCCTTCTTGTGCATGCTCCTACGGGCTTGCGTACTCAACATCAAGAGACACATTCTTCTGGAGCTATATTGATGCGGCGAACGATTATCATCTTGCAGAATTCACATTTGAAGTTGCATCGCTTGAGCAATCCACATGGGGAGCGATTAAAAACAGTTTCTAACCTGACAGGCAGTGCTTGATTCAAAAGGTAACGCAACCGGAGGGATTGTCATGAAGCATAATGGTAATGGAGTTACCAGCTTTGATCGAATACTCTGACATGTCTGATTGGCTGTATTTCACCTTCAATGATCAGTGTGTCAGCAAAGGCTAGCGTATCTGGAACGGTATTTGAAGTGCTGAGCTTGCAGTAGTAACCACTGTCAAGCGCAAGGAAGAAGTTCCCGCCGTAGTAGACACTGTCCTGCCATAGAGTACTGTCATCTGGAGAGGGGGCAACAAAACCGGCACTTAAAGATACACTGGTTTCTGCTCCTCCCGGCCATAACCTGGGATTGGCAGTTCCGGAGTATATGTATCTGTTCCCGTCGGGCGTTTCAGCTGCCACGGTAAACTGCTGCTGGAAATCCGGAGAAGAGGGATCACCGGGAATGAGAGAATCTCCCTCAATATCAATACGGAAGCCCACTGATGTCCCGGAGAAATGGTGTCTGATCTCTGACAGCTCGTCAGTTCTGGTATTGTCTGACATACCCGGATCTGATGAAGTATCATCCCCGTTGAATGCCATGACTGTGTAGCAGGCAGACCGATCAGCGATGTGAATTGCAGTATTCTGATAAATCACATCAAGAAGCATCCAGGGATTTCCCTGCCTGATTCTGCTCCAGAAAAGATAACCCTCGATCTCTGTTCCCGTTAACGCTGTCCAGGTTACTACTATGGTATCGCCTTTACTTGCAGCTGAATCGACTGTAATTCCGGTAACTACGGGAAGCGTACCGGTTATCTCAGTGGCAGAATCACCACAGGCTGAGTATAAAGCAATAGTGACCAACATTATAATGGATGTTACCCATGATTTCATTCTAATCCTCCTGTGAACCGGAATCTGTCTTATACTCATGGATACTTGTTGTTCTGTGCAATTATGTCAATCCTCCGGTTCACTGCCCGGGATCGTATATGTGGAAACTGAATTGCTTGACTGTACCCTGCAATATGAACATTCTTCATCTACATGGATACAGATCCGCTTTGCGGATAATCAATGGAGGAAGAAATTGAAGATTATTACGCTCCTGCTCCTGTTTGTTCTGATTGCTGTTTCATTCGCGGCTCCCTCGATCAATGGAATCCCGGGTCTTCATCGTGTAAGCAGCGCCATGCCGCTGGGCTTTAATCAGATGTCATTCAATCTTGCTCTGACTTACTGGACAGCGGTGAATGAGTACAGAAATTTCATATACCACAGTCATTTTCTGCCAGGCACTCTGCTGTTTCCCGAAGTTACAAATACAGAGCACACCGGACAGGGTAGATTCAGCCTTGCATATGGTGTATGGGATTATATCGATATAGCGATGAACGCTGCATATTCCACTACTATTTTTGAAAGAGGTTTGTACGAAGAGCGCTCAACAGGACACTGGGAAGAAGTTTATGGATTCGAGGGCTTCAACCTTCTTCTTCATGGCGGTTATAATCCTGTTTCCAGCCTGAAGGATGTTATCTGGTTTGGCGGAGATATCCGTCTCGGTTTTGCTTCTGCGGATACGGCTTTTCTTCGGTGTGAGGATGATCCTGACGGTATATGGCACACCGGACAGATGATAAGCACAATTCGCAGACCATTCACCACAACAGGCAACAACAGCTTCGGAATGGACTTTCTTGTCACAGGTGATTTCACCCGCTGGATTCCAATGGCTCCGGTCCGGGCACATCTCAATCTCGGCTTTGACAATTATAAACAGAATTACCGTTTCACTGATTTCAGGGTTATAGCGGACGATGTGGGATGGTCATATTCGGATTCCACCGCTGTAGATATTGAAGTGGCAGATGGTATTTTCAAGTTCGGTCTTGGACTTGAGGTCACAACACCGCATTTTGATATCTTTATGGAGTACACAAACCAGAATATTACCAGCAGGGAGAGTGCTTCTATATCCTATTTTACACCTGGAATAAGATTCAAGAACACCTCAGGTACGTTCCTGGATGTTGCATTCGACCTCAGTACAAGCAAATTTGATCCTGCCTATTACGATCTCGGTCACGGTCTTTACCAGACGGATAGCGTAGTTACAGAAGCTCAGCGAGCTGAACGGGCTCCCCTGCCGATCGGCGGAGTTTTCGACTGGGGTGTGACTCTTGCACTGGGATTTTCATCGGATATGGTAACCGATAACGGGCAGGTCGATATGGCAACCTTGAGCGGAACAGTAACAGATTCACTTACAGGTGAAGCCGTTTTCTCAACAATAACCTTTCCTGGAGTACCTGTTCCCAATGTTACAAGTGATTATATCAGCGGTTATTACACACATATAATTCCCCCCGGAGAAGTTCCTGTAACTGTTGTCGCACCCGGGTACAGAAATGCAAGCGCGACTATCGTTCTTGACCGCAGCGAAGAAGTCATCCTTGATTTTGCTATGCTTCCGAATCTTGGTTCGGTAACGGGTTCCCTCAGAGACGGGCAGGGAAGACCCATCGCTGGTGCCACAGTAACAATTGGAAGCACTACACCTGTTACTGTAACAACCGATGAAGCGGGAGTATTCACAGCTGATGTCGAACCGGGAACCTGGCCGATTTCAGTGCAGGCAGATGGTTACATTTCTGATAGCCGATCTGTATCCCTCTTCGCCAACGAAACGGTGAATGTTTCCTTTGATCTCAGGGATGCACTCCGTGAAGGCGCTGTTCTGAGCTTTGATAACATCTATTTCGCCTCCGGAAGTGCTACTTTGAAACCTGAAAGTTACAGCATACTGGATAGTGTTGCTATTCTTCTGAGAGATAATCCATCATCAAGAATACAGATTTCAGGGCATACCGACAGCGACGGCAGCGAGGCATCGAACCAGACCCTCAGTGAGAATCGTGCTCAATCGGTCTATCAGTATCTGGTAAGTACTGGCATCGCAGGTAATAGACTCACTACGGTAGGTTATGGTGAATCCATACCCGTGGTTCCTAACAACTCCGCTGCCAACAAAGCCAAAAACCGGAGAATCGAGTTTCTGGTTCTCAGCATATAACAGATCGGGTGGTTTCAGTTTGCTTATTCTATATCAGCAGGTTGGGTCGAAGTGAATGTCGCAATAACAGCGGATATTCATCTGCCTGCCGGTGATAACCACCCCCAGCGATACAATGCCCTTGTGAATATTCTCGACAGTCTTGTGAAGCAGGACATAAAAACACTGATAATAGCCGGGGATCTCTTCGATAAGGATTGCAGCAATTACTCTCGGTTTGAGGAGATCTGCAGGCAGTATCCGCAGATCGATATTCACATAATCCCCGGGAATCATGATCCGGACATATCGCGGAGTGTTATCGTTGGAGATAATATCAGGATATACGATTCACCCGCACTTCAGGGAATTGCTGGTCTGAGTTTTGTTTTCATTCCTTATTCACCAAGCGCCGGAATGGGTGAATACCTGGAGGAGATCAAACCTGACAACCGCTGGATTCTTGTTGGTCATGGTGATTATATCGGTGGAATTAAACAGCGCAATCCTTACGAAAAGGGGATCTACATGCCCCTGTACAGGAAGGATATTGAGAAGTTTTCACCCTGGAGAGTCTTCCTGGGGCATATTCACAAGCCAATGACTATTGACAATCTATACTACCCCGGTTCACCCTGTGGAATTGACATCAATGAGACAGGCAGAAGGCAGTACCTCCTGTTCAACACAGCAACTGGACATATCACATCGGAGAGTGTACAGACGGATGTCATCTATCTGCAGGAGAGATTTCTGATCATACCTGATGATAACGAGATCGACAGGCTTCGAAATGACGCAGTTGGAAGAATCGAACGGTGGCGTTTGAATGCTGAGGAAAAAGCAGGAGCCAGAATCAGGATAAAAGCCGCTGGATACGCCAGCGACCGAGAGGCAGTTTTGACCTGCCTGAAGGAAGTATTTGCGGAGTTCACTTTTGTAAAGGATGAAGAACCGGATATCTCCGCTCTTCACATCGCGAAGGACAATCGCAGAAATGCTATTGCCAGACGGGTTCTGGAGATGATTGATGAAATGGACTGGAATTTCGGAGGGAAAGAACCCGGAAGGGAAGAAGTCATCGAAACTGCCCTGTCGATTATTTACGGAGGAGAGAGCCGATAATGGGTATCCGTATCGAAAGAATATCCATCAATCGCGCTGGTCCCCTGAAGGATGATTTCATACTGGAACCTGAAGGATTGAACCTCATCTACGGCCGCAACGAAACCGGAAAAACCTATGTTGTTGAAGCCCTGATCGATTTTCTCTTCAAGACCGGGAAAAGTACTCCATGGATATTGAAAAGAAGCAAATCACAGGAACCGACCATAAGAGACTGGAAGCCCGGGGGCAAGGTAATAGTTTCCGGTCTGGAGGATGCCGCTACCGTCTTCACTTCCGGGGGCGGCAAGCTTGGGGATTTCAGTATTTCCGGCGTTCATCTCCCGGCTGAGCTATCCCGCCTGATGGTTGTCCGGGCAGGAGATACGAGACTGTCTTCAAAAGACAACGGGGGCGGCGACAGCATTCTCAGTACTTATCTCTCCGGGAAGGGGGTTCTGGATGAGATCGAGAAAGCCATTAAACATGAAGCCGTCAAGAATGCCGTTGTAGAGAATTGCACTATAACTTCTAAACAATCGGGGCTGGTGAAAGACAGGCTGACATCTTCGAATGAGAATAGCGAGCTGGAAGCCCTTCAGCTGGAAGTTGATGAAAACGCTTCCCTCAGTGCGATCAAATCCCTCGAAACAACAAAGGATAGACTGTCAGGGCAGTTGAACAAGCTTGAAGAGGCAAAAAGACACAGAGCCTTCAAACTGAATGAAGAACTGAGAAAACTTGAGTCTGATATGGAAGGTCTTCCCTCCGAGCAGGATATTCAAGGGCTGGTAACCGACATCACACTTTACAGAGACCGATTCAGGAATATTGCCGATGTCGAGGAAGAACTCAGAGATATCGCGGATGAGGAGGACAACTACGACTGGGTGAATAAAGCGCGAGAGGAATACCTCTCTCATCCTGAAGTTCCGGCGAATAGATCCCTTATCGATAAGATCACTCTGGCATTTCTTCCCTTTCTCATCCTGCTGACAGCAGCGGCCGGGTTCTTCAGCAGACCCCTGATGATTGGTGCTGCTGCAGGAGCGTTAATCTGCCTGATTATTCGTTTGGGGAATAGACCAGATCCGGTTTCTCTATCGGTTGAACTGCGTCGAAAAAAACTGGAGGAGGAGTTCAGCAGAAGGTTCCAGAGGGAGCTGACCGATCCCGCCACAATGCAGGTTGAGCATAAGAAGATGGAAACAAGGCATATGTATTTCGAAAATCTCAGGAATGACCGGAAGAGTCTCAAAAGGGACATTGAGAAAATGGAAACGAGCATTTTCTCAAAGTTTCATGCCATTACCGGTGAGGAGATCACCAGGAGCCGCTGGGATTCCGGAATTGAAGAGATCAGAAGGAACAGGAAAGAGATAGAGGAAGCAGCCAATTCTCTCAAAGTTAAACTTTCTTCACTCACTGTTCAGGAGGATTCCTATCTGCCCGATCCGCCTCCCGGGGAATGGGACAATAGACGATATCAGAACCTCAAGGATGAACTTGAGGATGTGTCGAAAGAACTGGATCAGGAGAAGAACAGTATTGAATCCCTCAAAACGTCTGTTTCATGGGCCACCGGGAACAAGTCAAGCGATTTAAAGGAGCTTCTTACCGCCCTTGAGGAGAGGATTGAAACAGCCGAAAATACATACAGGGCTATTACAGCGAGAATTCTTGCCGGGAATGCAGTTTTCAGGGCTGTTTGCGAATTCCGATCAAAGGAGAACGAAAGGCTGGACGAAGCACTCGGATCCGATGAAGTCGTTGCTCCGCTCTGTCAGATCACCGGGCACTACAATGGATTGAAAATGGACAGTGACGGATATCTTCACCTCCTAACTCCAGAAGGTGATGAATACCCTCTGTCACAATTGAGTACAGGTGCCGCCGAACAGGTATACATCGCTCTTCGAACAGGGTTTGCCGAACTGACACTGGGTGCGACAGGATTTCTTATTCTGGATGATGCGTTCCAGCATTCCGACTGGGAGCGCAGGAAAAACCTTGTCAATCATGTTACCGGACTGATTAAGAATGGATGGCAGGTATTTTATTTCACCATGGATGATCATATGAAGAAGCTTTTCGATATTTCAGCTGACGGTCTTGGAAAAGCAGGGTACAAATCCGTCAGTCTGAACTGACCCAAAGGAGTACAAATGAAAACTGTCCTGCCGGTATTGGTGTTATCGATTGTCGTTCAGGTCATGGGAGCGGTTCAGGAGGGTTCACTTTATCCCGAAGATGCACTTCTTATCAGTGATGCGGTTGGGGAATATCTCGATGGAGAACTGATTGTGAATTTCGCAGGAGCAGATTCGTCTCTTGTGCTCTTCATATCGCTTGGCGGGGAATGGACTGGTGACCCGGAACAGTGGGCTGAGTTGATAATCGTATCTTCGTGTGCCGCTTCCGTTGATCTTCAGCGTGACTGGAGTATCATGGATATTGCCGTATCGTTCGGCAGCAGCTGGTGCAGAGTGCCTGTGAATGAGATATTGGAATTGGCTGCGGAAGAATCGGATGAATCAGAATTCCTTGAGAAATTTCAGACAGTAACCGAGTTTTATTCTATGAATGGGGACGGAAGTAATTAATATTACCAATCACCTCCGTCCTTTTTCAGCTTCAGTCGTGTTCTGTTAAAGACTGGATGGGAACTGGAGGTGTAATCTTTATTTCTTCGATGGTTTCGAGACTCTCTTCCGTGGGATCGAAGAACTCAACCAATAAATCGGTTACATCCACAAACTGCACTGTTTCGTCCTTGTAAATGATATCCCATGAATTGACGATGATATCGACTCCGGCTTCCTCCGCGACCCCGGGTAATTCAAACTCGATCATTGAGATGATATCATCAATGTCAGCCGTACTGAAGAGTTGTTCATGCGCAAGCTGCTGCATCTGGGGTCCAAGAATACCAAGCTCTTCTGCGCGAACCGAGTCTCCATCCAGGAGCGCTGCTTCATAATCAGCTTTCTGTTGATTAATCATGATCATGAACTCTTCAGATCGATAGTAGGCAAAAGCAACGCAGCGTGAGTCGAATACTCCAATAAGGGTGCCTGTTTCAACGGGCTCCTGTGCTGCTGATGCTGTAAGTACACTCAGCAGCAGCATGGCTGTCGCTGCAGTAAAGAATCCTTTTTTCCTGATCATTCTGATCCCTCCGATTCCAATTGCGTTCGTTCCCCGGAACACTTCTCTCTCTACAGAGGCGACTTTACCTTACCATTAGAATAATCAGGAGAGGGCTATCCCGTCAAATACATACCGTTCCGGTGGGCTAAACTATTCTTCCAGGGATTCAAGGAATTTAAGAAGCTGCTCTCTGAAGAAAGTATTCTCCGGGTCAAGTTCCAACGCTTTCTGTTCCCAATCAACGGCCATCTGAAACTCTCCCAGGGCGAAGTACGATTCAGCCAGTGTGTCCATGATGTTCGAGTCTTCAGGTTCCATTTCGATTGCCATAGCGGCTATTTCAACAGCTTTCTCAGGATGGAGCTGTCTGATCGCAAGTTCCCAGGCAAGTCCGTTCAGGGTTTGGGCATCGATATCGCCTGACGCCAGATAATCATCCATAATGAGAATTGCGTATTCGGTCTCGGGGGAACCCGCGTCGATGTAGACCGGGAAAACGAACCACATGCACCACTTCGAGTAAATCCTCTGAAGGTCGCCGAGAGGATCATCCGAATCGGCAACTCTTATATCGATAAGAAGGTCGGAAGAACCCTGGTATCCGCCATTCTCCCTGAAAACGGTCATGGAAGCTGACTGCCTGCCCCTGCTGTCGCCTCCTGCGGCATCTCCTGCCAGAAGAGCAGCCAGGAGCCTGTCTCCAAGGGAACCATCGTCCTCCAGGTATGCAATTTCCATATGCTCAATTACTTCGGGGCCTGTGAGTATGTTTCCCTGAATGGCATACCCTGAGCCTGTTATGCTGCCGGCCCAATGCATGGTTTCACTGCCTGTAAAGGAAGCGGAATTACCTTCCGCATCAACGATACCAAGCTGTCTTACGTCCCTTTCGGGGTCACTTCCCAGAAGAATCTGCATGGTCTCTTCCGCCGTTGCTCCGGTTCTGAGAATATCAAGTCCCTCCGGTCCGAACAATGTATTTGTCAGAGCCTGGGTGGCGATTGCTCCTGTTCCCGGTTCTCCCCAGGGGACGATATACCCGACATCAAGAACCTTCGATGCCACGGCAACTCCGAATTCACCCGTCAGTGTATCCATCGCGACTATTGAAAAGGTTGAAGTATAGATCTCTCCGGGGCTGCACGTTGAATTCCCTGGAATGAGAAGTACTGCTGATAACAAAATCTGAACCATTGCAACATCTCCTCTAATTAAATAGGGACGGAGGCTATTTATTTTGTAATGTGAAATAATCCAACAATACACAGGTACTTTTATGCGGATTATTTGCTGATATCAAATAAAAAGCCTCCGTCCCCTTTTCAGGGTCAGCAGCCACCGCATTTGACTATGAAGATGATTATTACAGCAAAGAAGCCAATAGCCAGGAGCCAGAAAAAGCCTGTTATCGAACCACAGCAGCCGCTTCCCGTATTCTGAAGAGCCTGCGGTAGAGCATTCCCATCTTCCTCTCCGGAGAATCCCTCTACTATATCCTGTCCTTCCGGACGGATCTTGGGTCCGGGATCGTGTGCCGGTTTTGAGAAGCGGTCCTTCTTTTCCTCCGGTCTGAAAAACTTTCCGGTTCTGCCCTTGGATGCACTTTTCGGACTTTTCCTGGAAAACAGTGATGTTCCTTTTTGAGACGGGGTTTTCCTTCGCGATGATGACTTCCCTGAAAAAGAACTTTTCGAGGAACTGCTTCGGGATTTACCTGACGAACCTGACCTGCGCGTTTTCTTCACTTTTTACCTCCATTGTATTTATTCCAGACTAAACATATTCGAATCCAGTTTGCTGACAAGAAGCACTTTGGATAATATGAAACGGTAGCAGGCACTCAGAATTAATCACAGTTACAAAAACAGCTGCCCCGGTTTTGAAATCAGCCAGGGCAGCGTGCTTTTCCTGAATGTCTGTATCAGCGTCGCGGCATGTAGATAATTTGCTACCTGTTGATCAGCTCGCAGTTCACGAGACCGACCATGCTGAAGGATTCGTCTTCTATAGTTCCGCGAATCTGCGTACCCGCACGGTTCTCAATCATTACGGCGTTTGTTTCCTCCGGGATCTCTGCCGCCATCTCGCAGGCCACATATTTCGAATAGGTATCATCCGGGTCAGCTAAATCCACCCTGATGGAAGATCCGTATGAGGATGATGAAGTAGTAGTGGAATGGTAGTAACCTTCCACAATAACTTCCTTACCGAGCCACACATTGAACATTTCGTAGAACTCGGCGACAAGTATGGGAGTATTTCCATCGTAAATGTAAGGACTTGTGATAATATCCTGCTCCGCTGGAGGTGCATCAGATTCGATCACGGCGTCCACGATCGCAATATCACCTGTCCATGAATACTCAATTGTTCCGCTGACAGTAACCAGCTGGTCAGCCCAGACGGTTTCACCGCAGCTGTCAGTAAAGAGCGCGGTAGCAAGAACATCTCTGCTGCCGAGTTCGGCGATCAATTCGATTTCATCGTCGACAACCATAGTATCTTTCATGTACATGATATATGGATAACCCTCAAGAGTGATTTTCTTTCCATCCCAGGCGTAAAAAGCCTGGTAAAGTGCCGCTGCTGTAACCGGTGTTTCGGCAGTGATCAGCGAAGGATCAAGAGTCCCTTCGGGGTACAGAGGTGGCGGAGCAGTTTCAACAGGTGTTTCCTCGACTGTGACATCCTGATCTTCAGTCACTGTCCCGGTATCTGTTCCATCCGGCTGTGAAGCAGGCTCCTCACCGCCTCCGCAGGCAAGAAGAATAAGCCCTGATATCAAGAGTAGAACTGCAGTATTTTTCATTTTTCCTCCATTAGAGAATGACTAATCTGAACAGAGCTATACTACATATTCCGGAAATCTGAAGTCAACTGCCCGGTTTTCTCCTGCGCAGTATTATCATGAATGCGCTGGTTATATTGACCTTTGTGTATTGATTGAAACGGCGAACGAGCATACCTATAGATGTTGAATCAGGTTCGTTAACCCATGAAAGAGGAATCTCAGCCGATAAGCGGGTAATTGCCGTGACAAGAAACAGAACCTGCTCCGGATACATGTACCTTCCCAGCAATGTGAAACCATCGGGCATGAACACACCGGAGGCAATCATTGTAAACACCATTGCGGTACATGACAGTGCATTGAACACTCCCGAATACATCTGCCTGTATTTATCCGGTGCGATTGCAAGAACCATATTTGCTGTAACTATTCCCACGCATGACCACATGATACCTGTAAGGAAAGCTTCAATGTATACGAACCAGTAGCTGTCCGGTGACAGGAATATCCAGAAAAGCGGATTCAGAGTTCCAAGCAGGAGGGCAAGTCTCATCGCAGGTTTGTTGCCGTGTCTGTCAATGAACCTTCCCCAGGGGCGTATGGCTATCTGAGCACCCGCTGTGGCAATGGTTCCATAAAGTAGTATCTGAATAACACTCATATGAAGTCTCTGTATCATGAATGGCTGCCAGAAGGGGGCACCAATTCCCACTGCAAGCATCCACCAGATACCGAAAGCTGCAAGATGGCGGAAGTTTTTGTCTCTGAAAGGTGTGATGAGTATTGACCAGTACGATTCCGATTCGATCATCTTGGGCTTTTCCGGCTGTCTTCTGAGGATAAGCATTCCTGCAAGACCGATAACCCCCGCAGTGGAAAATATTCCCAGGAATATCCATGGAAGGAAGGAAGGGTCATGATGAATTCCAAGTGTATGTCCTATCTGACCCGCAAGCCATCCTCTGTCACCTGAAAACAGGTCAACTGCTGTACCGAAAACAAAGGAGGCAAGTACCCCTGCAATCATTAGAATCTGATTACGCTGTGCGAAGAAACGGCCCCTCATTTTCCTGGGGACCATATCCGCTATCCATCCCATCCACATATTCGCGCCTACTGCCAGAAGCGCGGAGTAGAGCAGGTATACAGACAGTACCAAAGGCAATGCTGTTCGAGCGGCGAATATCAGCGGGATTATCCCGAGAAGAGGCGCCATAGCCCTTCCGACCGATGTAAGGAAGAGTATGATCGGCTTTCGCTGTGTTTTCCTTTTTGTTATCGCTACGCCCAGAGGCTGAAGAGCCTGTGCGAACTGACCGATGGCTGAGAGAATTCCGAAATGAACAGGGGATGCCCCGAGCATTACCGCGAGTTTGGTAATGAACACCGAACCGGCTCCTGCGAGACTTGTAAATATCTGTGAGAAAATACCTTCCTGGGTTGATATCCGGAAGGTATCCCGCAACTGGGAACTGCGTTTGCCATTATTCATCGGCGGAACATAACTTCAGCGGAAGACAAAGTCTAAAAGGCCCAGGTTCAATGAGATATGTGTGAATATATTCGCAGCTTAGATCGATGGCCATTGGCGATTGACTTTATAGGTTCTCACTGTAATCTTCTCATTGAAGTACACTTTGGATTATCGGAATGATCAGAGGGAGCAGTTATGTGGTATTTAGTTGCAGCAGTTGTTTTACTTGCGACATCGGGTGTTTACGGTTTTACTAAATTGAGAAACGATGGTGTCGGGAAATCCAGCCCTGTGAGCAGAGTTTTTAACAGCCTTACGATCAAATCTCTTACCATGGATCAGGTGAATACCCTTCTGGCGAGGCTTGAGATCGAGGAACCGCCGGACCCTGTCAGAGGGGCTATGTGCTACGAAGCAATGGCTTACCCGCTTGTAGCGGAATATATCTGCCCGGCATGCGGTGAAAAGACTATATACACTGATTTCCAGACCGGCTTCATCGAATGGGAGCTTCAGGGATGCAGGAGACTGGTGGAATCCATCAACGAGTATACCGAGTTCGAGGTATCTCTCGATGAAACCCTGTTCTGTGATTTCTGCTCTGATTCCTCTACTGAGGAACCCGCAATTCTTCTCAGGGTAGCTTCAACTGATACCACTGATACAGTTAACAGCGTATCCATTCACGATCTAAGAATTCTGGATTCGTTTCTTCAGGGGAACCTTTATTACCTCACCGGCAATGAATCACAGTTTCCTCTGCAGGATTGCTCTGACTTAATCAGGCAGCTGCTTGGAGCATCTGACAATTGATGAGAATCAGATCGACTTCTTTTCTTCCATCTACCGCTGTTCTTGAGCTGACCTACCGCTGCAATCACAACTGCCTGTTCTGTTCGTGCCCATGGTATTCAGCGGAAAGCGGATTCCAAGTCCTGGAAGAACTTGATACGCAGCAGTGGAAATCCGTACTGGATGAGCTTTGCAGGTGCGGGATTTCAAGCCTTGCGTTCACCGGCGGTGAAGCCCTGTTAAGGAATGATTGCCTTGAACTGCTGGAATACGCATCATCCCTGACCGTGATGAAAACGGAAACAGTGGAGGGAGTACTTACAACGCGCGAAGTTCATCCGGAGATTTACCTTCTAACAAACGGTTTTCCTCTGAACACTGAAATTCTTGAGTTTCTGGCCCGGCTGAGAATTAGATTGAGTCTGAGTCTTCCGGGTCTGTCGAC
>JBDLJP010000009.1:0-17107 GCA_039714295.1 Candidatus Fermentibacterota bacterium | reverse complement strand
TTCAAGGCGTAGAGAGTGAAGTGCAGCTCCTGCTCCGAGATATCGTCAGAAGGACCATCCCAGCCGACACCACCAAAACTGTTAATTCCCTGCAGAGTGCCGTCATGCGAGACATTAATGTGCGGCTGGTTTCCGAAGATCGTATCAGCCTTTGGCGGAATGTTATACATTACCCAGTGGCAGTATACTCTACCATTATCATCGTCTGTGCAGGTAACTATCAGAGCAAGGCTTACGGTTTTCTTTGGAGGTTTTGTCCAACCGATAGGAGGAGATGAATCGCCCTGTGATCTGGAATACCAGGGGGGAATGAAATCGTTATTCTTGAATGCGCTGCTTATAACTCTGAAACTCATTATAGCCTTCCTCCAGGAAACACAAAATCCAGTAATATTATATGGTTCCTTAAGCATGCCGCAAGGGCTGAGAATGCCGCGTTTCAGTCAGATGGATTCAATCCGGCTCAAGCCTCACCAATACGTCAACAACTCCGGGGCCGATCATGCATAGATCCTGCTCGACTTTCTTCAGTATCGAGAACGCCTCGTTAAGCGGTATCTCTCCATCAACTACAATATGCATATCAGTCTGGATACCATCCCCCTGGTATCTTGTTCTAAGATCATGAACATCCTTTACCCCGTCCACAGATAACGCGATTCTTCTGAGTTCTTCTATTATCTCAGGAGGGGCAGCAGTATCAGACAACTGCCATAGAACAGGTCGGATGATATCTATTCCCATTTTGAAAATAAACATGGATACAATCACACCGCCTACTCCGTCCAGTACTAAAAGTGAAGAGTCGATCCTCGCTGCGAGCACTACTATCGCTACGGGGATAGAGCTCAGAGCATCGGATCGCTGATGCATTGCGTTGGCGGCGAGAGCGGGAGATTTAAGCTCCCTGCTGATTCTTAACGTCCATCTGGAGAGAGCTCCCTTGGCAAATAGCGCAATCACTGCAACCGCAAAGGCAGGCCAGCCCGGCGGTACTTCAGACGGATTAATTATTGAACCGAATGATTTCCATGCAATGTATATGCTGGTAAGTAATACAAAGAAACCGATGAAGCCGGAAACAAGGGTCTCTATTCTTGAATGACCGTGAGGATGATTCATATCGGAAGGTTTTGTCCAGAACTTCGCTCCTATCAGTATGGCCATATCTGTAATGCAATCGGACAGGCTGTGCACGCCATCTGCGAACAGTGCATTACTGTTGCTCAGGATTCCTCCTGCAAGTTTGAAACTGGATAGTGATAGGTTCAGGATTAACCCAGCCAGTACGGTCCTTCGGGTTCTTCCGAGGAGTTCCTTCTCCTCTGGTACATTCATACGGTACTGACGCTCCTTACGTAGGCGGTGTAAAATCTGATGGCGTTAAGGTAATCATCAACTGAAATGGATTCTCCTTCGGAATGAAGCGCACCAAGACCATCCTTCCCAAGATGAACAGGCTCGAACCTGTAAATATTATCAGCTATTCTGCAGTAATGTCTTGAATCGGTTGCTGCCGGAAAAATACCCGGCACAATCGGGATGCCGGGCCAGATATGCTGAACAGCTGCCAGTATGGCATCGTACTCATCTGTTTTCATCGCAGCTATACCGGAAGGCTCGTGAATCTGACTCGTATTCTCGTACCGCACATCAACTCCGAACGGTTTAGCTACCTGCTGGACATGGTTCAGAATGTCCCGGGAACTGTCACCGGGAACAGCCCTGAAATTAACAAGAGCGTAAGGCTCCGAAGGGATGATGTTCTCCTTACTGCTGCCATGGATCATGGTTATGGCTGTTGTAGTTCTAACAAGAGCATTTCCAGAAGGCCATTTCTCAATGATGCGCATCATCTCCGCGGGGGAAGGTGTGTGATCCTGAACGGTCACCGGCTCAATGAGCATGTCTGATGTTGCCCCAAGCATCATCTCCACGGGATTGCAGAGCTTCGCTTCTAATTGGTTCTTCTCGAGTTCAGCCAGACACCTGCAAAGGCTGCCGGCGGCAGTATTAAGCTCCGGCACGGATGCATGCCCCTGAATACCGTGAGCTGTCAGTCTCAGGGTGACATATCCCTTCTCCGCCAATCCGATAACAGCAACATCCCTGTCCATCCACGGGTAACTGTAGATGTATCCGCCTTCATCCAGCACAGAACTGAGGGATATACCTCTTTCTGTCAGGATTCTGACAATTTCAGCTGCCCCGGTCTGTCCCCCCAATTCCTCATCATGACCGAAGGCCAGAATTACTGTACGATCCGGTTTGAACCCCTGTTCAAGGATTTCCTCGCAAGCCTGAAGCATGGCTGATACACCAAGTTTGTAATCTATGGCCCCCCTGCCCCATATCCTTCCATCCCTGAGCCTGCCGGAGAAAGGAGGCTCAAACCAGTTCTGACTGTCTTCGGCGGGAACAACATCCAGGTGGGCTGTGAGCATAACGGATTTCAGAGATGGATCTGTACCTTTAAGTGTGAACAGCAGGCTTCCCCCGCCGACGGTTTCGGCTCTGAAATATCTGTGTACCTGCGGAAAAGCTCTTTCAAGATATTTCGCCATTGCTCTGAAGGGCATCATATCGAGGACTTCTCCTGGCTGACGCGATACTGTTCTGAATCGGAGTATCTCGGAAAATATCTCAAGTTTCTGTCTGTCAGTCATTCGCTAGCCCTCCGGGGAATTCCCTGATTAATCTGCGTCCCTGTTCCGGGACGGTCAGACCGGTTGATCCGTGAAGCTGATGCTGATTCGCTGAATACTGCGTTTAGTCGGTAAGTGTAAAAACACTCAGGGAGAATGCTTCATAACCCAGACTATCGATGGTCATGGGGGCTATTCTTCTCATAATGTCAACAGCATCACCAAGGTTGTATGCGTTGTAATCAAACAAAACAGCAATCTGGACTCTGCGCCCTTCGTAATTCTTTCTTTCCAGTCTCTGGGATACAGTAAGAATCAGATCATTCAGCTGGCTGTCGGAGAACTCTGAAGAAGTGATAGCTTTATCGAATTGAATACTGAATTCCTCTATACTGCCCCTCATCATCTCCGGTGTAAAGTAAAGTTTAACGAGAACCGGAGAAACTATGGAGTCAGCTATTGACTGCTCTATCCTGATAAGCGGTGCCGAGATGAATTCGGTCTCGGTTGAATCGGTCCATACGCAAATCCTGTCAATCGTAAGAGGGTTAAACTCGCGCTGACTGATCTTCTGGACAACAAATGTAGCAGCAGGTCTCAGAGGGACAGGCCAGTTTCCAAGAAATGATACTGTGGAGCCTTCGGGAATAAGTGTCATATCAACATTCGCTCTGGGTAGAGCTCGTGAAGCGCTGTCATTCATTACATAGACAATATCCGAGGCTATGAGAGCCGCAACGGGATCGACAGGGGCTTCTTCGATAACTTCCTCAAACTGATCCCTTTCCGGAAGCTCCGGAGTGTACTCGGATCGATCAAATACATTTGTAATGACAAACGCCGCGAACAATCCGGCAATGGCGATAAAAATACCTATCACCGTACTGTGACTTCTTGATTGCGGGATTTTGAACTCGGTTCTCTCCTGGAAATGTACGGGCTTCTCAAGCTTGCTCTTAAGGGCGCTGCGCTTTGTTGCCAGGGAATCATTCTGAGTCGAAAGCTCAAAACCGCAGTTATAACACTTACCTTTATCCCGTCCGTTGTTGTCGTGTCCGCAGCATCTACAGATCATTAACACACCTCCAGAAACACATCAGATACGTATTGGAATCTGTTTTGTTAGTAACTTCATATAATTTCGAACTGATCTGTCGATGATGAATCAGCGTAAACAAAGCTGTCGACAAATTCCCAGTCAACCTCAATATGATATATTGAACTAAGGCTGTCTATAAGTACGGAAAGCACTTCTTCCTCCTCCAATGCGCGGAAGATGATCAACAACTGATCATGTGAATCAGAATATGAAGCTATGTGTTCCGGTATTATTTCCGTCAATTCAAAGAACAGTACTCTCTCAGCCTCGACAGAACAGGCAAAAGCCGCGTTCATCTCAGAACTGAAGAGCATTTCGTCATACGGAGGCGGAATCTCCGCTGCGGTCATAACTCTGGTAATAATGGACTCCCCCGGGGCAAGAATGCTGGTAACCTGTGAAAATTCTGCAGCCCTTGAAAAAGGATCATCCCCTGCCTCCAGAAGCTGCTCCAGCAGAATCAGCTGCTCTTCTCCAACAGCGGCTATGGTATTGAATATCCTCCCTTCCGGGACAATAAACGAATCCCGCTCAGCTTCGTAGATCTCAAGTAGTTTCTCTTCGGTCGGAATCAACCTCGGTTCAATGACCTCGGAGAAATAAATATCAAGCACACGATTGTTGAAACGCTGATCCATATATGAAACAACCTCTGGTAATGTATCCATACTGAGTTTCATCGCCTCCATCGCCATGATATCATAAAGACCAAGGAGCCTGGAATGCTCTCCTATCCATTCGGGATCATAGGGAGCATAGGAAACCATTGGAGGAAGCTGTCTGATATTTTCAACGAGAGAATGAAGTGTTCTCTCACCGTCTGTGAACGAATATGCCACCATATCTTCCTGGTCTGATGTGAAAGCTTCATAACTACGGTCATCCCGGGAAAAATGACTGGCTATCAACTCAGGAATCCCCTCTGTAATCTGCAGGTTGTTGACCACTCTGAGGCTGTCAAACAGATCCTCCTGGTACATCAGTTTCAGCCTTCCAAGTATTCTGGCCGATATCAGATCAGTGATCTCTTCAAGAGGCGGTACGGTATCCTGATAAGTACTGTCGATCCTGAGAAATCTCCAGCCGTTATTGGACAAATCAACTGAGGATAACTCACCGTGTTCAAGGTCCCGAAGAAGAATATAGTCATCGTAGAATACTTCCATCATATCTACCGGGCCGTAAACTCCTCTGCTGGTCACTCCATATGGAATGATCGAATGCTCTTCTGCGAGATCACCCATATCAGAACCACTGAGGACAAGCTGCCTCAAACTGTCGCAATAAGCGCTGTCGCCGACAGTTATAGCTCTGTACAACAGTGTCGTCCCCATCTGTGAATAGTATTGTTCAACAGTATCAGCCGGGAGCGTAACAAGATGCTCAAGTGTTTCAGTCAGCCAGAGATTCTGCAGCTTATCTCTCTCCCATTCATCATAGGTGAATTCCATAGCGGGTGTTGAAGCAATTCCTCTTGCGTATGCATCCTGCAGTATCAATGATCGGTTTATGTATGATTCCATTTTCTGATGAACCATCAGAGAATCACCATTTAATCTGTTAAGACCTGCTGTGAGCTGGGCACCCACGAAAGTTTTGTCACCTACTGTAAGTACAGTTGAATCATCGTACTCCGCTGCCGCGTCAATTGCACCATTAACTTCGGTAGAGATGTTGTTTTCAGGTTGTGCATCGCATCCGAAGAGAATAATGAATAAAGTTAATCCTAGGATTTGTCGAACCATGGGAACCTCCAGTTACGCCAGTGTCATGCCAGTCAGTTATATTCACGAAATCTAAACCTAGTTTCTTCCAGTATCAAGTCGAAAGATTGGAGTCCCGATTGATCCTGCTCATGCAAGTGTTGATTTTCTCGATAACATTCAGTATGCCTTCAATACCTTCATCATGGAGAGCAGGTATTTACGCTGCAGATGCAGATACCGGGGAAATACTCCGCAGTATCAACGCTGATTCCTATTTCAGACCTGCATCAACAGTTAAACTGCTGACTACTCTTGTCGCTTTCAGGGAACTTGGTCCTTCTTACATATATGAGACCAGGGTGATGGCCGATACTTCCGGAAACAGTCTGTTCATTGTTGGAGCAGGAGCACCCCTTCTGAGCGCGGAGCATATCAGGATAGTAGCACTTGAAACCGCAGCTTCGCTTGATCCCGCTTCATCCTGGGACTTATTCTGGGATACTTCTAGATTCTTCGATGAATCACACTGCCCGGGGTGGGATACTTCCGACTGGGGCAGAACCTATTGCCCGCCTGTCGAGGGCCTCTCGGTGGGAGATAATATCCTTCAGCTGATAATATCCACAGAAGGTGATACCACTAGGATCTTCCACTATCCTCCCCTGCCGGGTCTGGAGGTCCATAGCAATCTTATTACCGGCGCCAGAGAATCAGTACGAACTACTGTAGAAGGCTGGACCGAAAACAGACCGACACTGATACTGGAAGGAACTGTACTTCCAGATACCCATCTTGTTCTCTACATGCCATTTGCTGGACCTCCAGCTGAATTTGCCGGAATGCTTGCGGTGGAACTGGAGGCTACCGGTCTGCATATCGATCGGGTATTGCAGGGAGACGCACCTGATTTGAGTTCGATGATTCAGACATCGGTAATGTTTTCCGATCCGATGTTCCTTATGCTTGCCTCTATGAATAAGTGGAGCAGAAATATGGTTGCCGAGATGGTTCTCCGGACAGCAAGCCTTGAAACAGGATCAGAACTCGCCTCAACAGGAGCGGGATGTGATGTGGCAGGCCAGCTGCTGCGGGAACTTGTCCCCGATCTCACAGATTTTCAGATCGCAGACGGATCAGGTCTTTCAAGGTTCAACAGCCTGACACCTGTACATCTTGCGGCAATACTCTCAGAAGGAATCGCTTCACCTGCATGGGGAGTGGAATTTCTCGCCACATTGCCCGTTAATGGTGTTGATGGAACTCTCAAATCAAGAATGGCTGATCTGCCCCCCGGTGCATTTCGTGGTAAAACAGGCACTTTAAGTGACACATCAACGATTGCCGGGCTTCTCACCTCTTCATCGGGCAGAAGGATAATACTGGTAATTATGCTTGAGGTACCCAATGGTTATACATGGACAGCAAGGGGTCTGCAGGACAGCCTGATATCATGGTTCTGGGAGAACTACTGACCGATCCGGCTTCATCATGACAGCACTGCCATTGACGGATCTGAATGACGAGTGGTATCATTGATTTATATGAATAAGAGGTAAATCATGAAAGATATTACCCGCAGTTCTATTCTGATTCTTCTTCTCCTCACCTCCTCCGCTTTTTCCCAGTTCCAGTTCGAGATATTTCAGGATACGTGGGAAGATGGCCCCGGTTTCCCGGGCCCTTACTGTTCAGAGTATACCTGGGGTGACGGATTCGATACCTGCTCCGTGACCGACTGGTGGAGTAATCCAGGAGAGCTTCACCTTGGTCTTGTTTACCAGACCGAGCCGGATTCCACTCCTGTCGCTCTCAACTGAACGACCGATTATCTATGCGTAATCGATGTTGATGACGACGGTGATTCAGATGCTGTGTGCATCAAGGGGACTTCCGATTCACAGCTGATTCTGCTGATGAATGCCCAGGGAACCGGTACTGAGTGGGAGACCGACATAGCAGCCATTACTTCCGGGCAGGCAGTTAACTTGAATATGGGAGATATTAACTGTGACGGTCTTCCGGACATTGTTGTAACACTCTGGAACAATGGCGGGGTTGTATGGTACGAAAATCCCGGAGATTCCACTGCCTGGATGGAGCATACAGTCAGTCCTTACCCTGACCACCCTTCAGCATTACACTGCTGCGATTATGACGGTGATACTGATCTGGATCTTGTAGCAGGTTCGGAACAGCAGAGCGGAGTTCGTCTTTTTACAAACCTGGACGGGCAGGGAACTCTCTGGGATGAGATCGTTTTACCCGGATCCAATACCGACTGCAGGGACATTTCCTCGGCAGATATAGATGGTGACGGAGATCTCGACCTGATGGGAGTCTTAATCGACGATGAGGATATCGTATGGTGGGAGAACGAAGCCAGCGGCAGCTGGGACATACATCTGGTCGAGTCAATCCTCCCGGGAGCCAGAACACTTGCACCTGCGGATATCGACGGTGATGGAGATATTGATATAGCCGCATCGGGTACGATATTTCCTTCAATAGGCTGGTGGGAGAATGAGAACGGCTCCGGTACATCCTGGATTCAACACACTGTGGATGAAAGCCAATGCACCAAAGACTTGAGCGCTTCCGATGCTGATGGAGACGGCGATATTGACCTGCTTGGATGTGTGGAGGGCAGTAATGAGATGGTTGCGATATGGGAACAGTGCGGTGACGAATGGATCCGTCACTGCATATTTGGAGGCTCAGATCCACTGACTTGCAGTTTCAGCGATATGGACGGCGATGGGATACAGGACATAACCGCCGCCTGGTGGGGTAGAATCGCATGGTTCGAGTACACCACCTACGGCTTCATCGGATGGATGGACTCCAGCATACTGGAACTCTTGATACCTACTGATTACGAGTGTGTTCACTGGGGAATAATCGATTGGATTGCCACGGTGCCGCCGGGCACCTCTGTGATGTTCCAGATGAGGGAAGGTAATAGTCCTTCTGACATGGGACCCTGGACAGATTACATCACAACACCTGGAACCTCACTGCAGGGATTGCTTTCCGGTGACGCTTATCTCGCTCAGTACAGGGTGACGCTGGTCTCAACGGATCCGGATACAATTCCCATACTTGAACAGATGATGGTAAGCTACGAACCCCTTGGTGGTGTGAGTTCTGAGAACAGCGATCAGCCCGGGCTCTACCTTGCAGGATCGAATCCCTGCCATGGACTGCCCGTCCTGCGATGCGTGCTGAACGCCGATGCTCTGATTACACTCTCAATCTGGGATATGGCTGGCCGACTTGTGAGCCAGCCGGCTGCAGATATGCATATCCTGAAGGGTACCCATTTGATGCAGACAGGAGAGCTTGAGCCGGGAATCTATTTCTGCCGGCTGGAGACCAGTGAGTTCAGCGAATCACTGAGGCTGGTCATTCTGGATTGATCGAACCGGAACTGATCTTATAAAAACGATCTGATTCGAAGCCGGAGTGGAGTGACGAGGGATTCGAAGAACACCTGCATCGAAACCTTGGAGTCTCCGCTTGTTCTTTCCACGAAAACAATGGGCACTTCAGTAACATCAGTACCGTTCTTCCAGACATCGTAAAGGGTCTCAACAAGAAATGCATACCCTGAGGATTTGATATCCGTTGACAACAGCAGCGGGAGGAGATCGGAGTGAAAGCCTCTAAAACCGCTGGTGCAGTCGGTGAAAGGCATTCCGGTGATCAACCTGATATACCGGTTCGCTCCATAACTTAGATTAAGCCTGATTATGGACCAGTTCAGAACACTGACACCCCGCAGATACCGAGAGCCCACAACAAAAGCATGATCATCAAGAGCACTGTCAATCTCTTTGATATGCTGGGGCTGATGGGACAGATCAGCATCCATCATGAATATCCTGTCCCAGCGGTCCGATTCATGAACCTTCTGAAAAGCCTCCCTGTAAGCCTGTCCCAGTCCCTCTTTCTTCTTCCGCCTCAGAAGCTGGACCGCCGGATCAATCTTCATGATGTCTTCTATCCGCTGCGCGGTGCAGTCAGGTGAATTATCATCTATGAACATCAGATCATAGCCGCATTCCCTGCGGATACTGTCATAAAGAGGCTGAATGTTATGCACTTCATTATAGGTCGGGATCAGAACAATCCGACGGTGTTTCAGGATTAAACTCTCTCCATGTAACTGTCATTCCGGGTATCGATCTTAATGATATCCTTTTCCTGAATGAACAGCGGTACCTGAACCTTAAGTCCGGTCTCCAGAACAGCTGGTTTCGTGCCTCCGCTGGCAGTATCCCCTCTCAATCCGGGGTCCGTTTCAACTACTTCAAGCTCAACCGTATCCGGAGGATCGATCATGATCGGTTTATCATCAACAAATGCAATTTTCACAGAGCAGTTCTCGACCAGGTATTTGGATGCATCTCCCACAAGATCCAGATCAATGTGTATCTGATCGTATGTATCGGGGTTCATGAGAACAAATTCAAGATCGGTCATGTAAAGCAGTTCCCATACCCTGTGCTCAACTCTTACTTCCGTAACTTTCTCACCGGCTCTCCATGTACGATCGAGTACCTTGCCTGAAAGGATTTCCTTCAATCTCGATCTTACAAATGCAGCTCCTTTGCCAGGATTGACATGCTGAAATTCCACGATCTGGCAGAGTACTCCACCTACATCAATAACCATACCGCGCCTGAAATCGTTAGTGGTGGGCACTGATCATACCTCCATTTTTTCTGCTAACTCATGCAGGATATCCATGGCGTGAAGATAGCCTCTGATTCCCGCACCTGCTATGAACGCGTCCGCAGCCTGTGCGGTCACGAGGTTGTTTCTAAAGGTTTCTCTTGAAAACACCCGGCTTATATGCACTTCAACCACAGGACCGTCAAATGCCGTCATCGCGTCCATGATAGCTATCGAATAATGAGAGTAGGCCGCCGGATTTATGATAATACCGAGGGAATTTCCTGAAGCGCTGTTTATCGCCATGACAAGCTCACCCTCGATATCGGACTGGATGAAATCCACCCTGAAGTCGTACTTGGAAGCCCTGTTTTTGAGCATTTCCAATAACTCATCCTGAGTAGTGGTACCGTAGTGTTCGGTCTCACGGCTGCCTAGTCGGGAGAGGCTTGGTCCGTTTATGATAGTAATGACCCTGGATGAGCTCATTCATCCTCGCCATCGTAGGGTTTCAGGTTAAGATCCTTCTTTTCTTTGTCCGAGAAGAATGCAAGCAGGCTGTCCGGCGAGACTCCTGCGTTATACGTTTCTTCTTCCAGAGCGGATTCATCCGACCCATCATTTTCAACAACGATTTCTTCTTCTGATTCAGATTCCGATTCAGAATCGGACTCGGATTCAGAGAACGCTTCTTTGAGAATACCCTGTGACTCAAGTACTTTATTCATTCTATCGGTTTTTGGGAAAGCATCAGGGTCATGTTCGGATTCCGCTTCCACTGCCTCTGATGAGATCTGATCAGGGGAATTTTTCCAGGATCTGGCTTCTTCCAGTTTATCCCTGGCTTTATCGTCCCCCGGCTGCTCGAATAGATATTCTTCAAAAAAAGCAATGGCTTCAGTCCAGTTTTCTTTCTGGAAATGTATCTCAGCAAGATTAATAAGAGCAACAAGGTTCTGCGGCTGCAACGAATTTACAATTGCAAAACTTTCCATGGCCTTCTCAAGAAGCCCGGAATCCCGATAACACCTGCCTAGAACAATGGTTATGGAAATATTGTTCTTCCATCGTCTTAAACCGGTAACAGCTACTTCCCTGGACTCATCAAGTCTGCTCATCTGGCGCAGAGCTTCCGCAAGTCTTGCGCAGATAACGGCAGTAGGTCTGCTGACCCAGTCATCTTCCAGTTTCTCCAGCTCATGTCTGGATATGTTATCGGTCATTATCTCCCCCAAGCATGAATGTATTCATAATGATCCATCCTTCGCGAATGTATGGTTCCTTCTCCCGGTGTTCGTGGAAAATAACCGTATCCAGCAGATATCTTCTTCCGTTGTTTCTCAGAACATAACTTGTAAACGCACCCGCATTCAGGTGATCCGGATTTCTCCACATACCGAGAAGCCTGAAACCATTAAGACCTCTGAGACTGATTGGCTGTACTTCAACGGATGATCTGTCAACGGAATCGGCAGCCGAATCATAAAAATAATTCCTTGCGACCGCCTCTCTCCACAGAATCGCATCGTCTGGAGACAGTACAATTGAATCATCAATCCACCTGATACTCAGGAGTATGATGCACTCATCTGATACACGCCGCTGATACTGTACGAATCCTGCTTCAGGATTCCACTCTTCAAGATGATACGATTTAGGAAGATCCATGCTGAAACCGAGAGTAAGAAGGCTGTCTATCCTTTCGGGACTGCTCATCTGGGTTGATACGAAACTTCCGTAGATATAAGCTGTAAGATGATGATTGTAAGCCTGTTCAAGCAGATCTGAAAGTGCATTTGTATCTGTATATCCGGGTAGAACTATTCCCAGAACGATCTGATCCTCAGCCCATACATCCTCTCCCCGGTAGATACCGTCTGATATCTGAAGTTCATCCGGTATCTGAGTACTGTCTTCTGTTACGAATAGAATGGTGCGTCTTGTCTTGAGATCATCATTGAAATCCTCCGCTGAACAGGTGGAGAAATCAAATACACTCTCGGTATCCACAGTTGTTACATGCAGCTGGATATCCTCAAGCAGAACATCAAGATTCTCAAGATCTATACCGGGTTCGTAAACTATAAGGACTCCCTTCACAGGACCGATTGCTGGTCCGGTGCAGGCAAGCAGCAGGATCAGAAGGCCGATTATTAGTGAGTGTTTCATTTGTTTCTCTTTCTGGAGAACAAAGGCCCGATGAAGCGTATAAGAGTAACCGCCGCAGGCATGAAACGGGCTGCGCCGTCTATTATCTGGGATGACCCTGCTTTGCCGTTTATCCGGTTCAGAAGCGCTGTTGTCGCATGTGCTGTTATACCGATATCCTCCCCTGTTTTTTCAATCTCCTGAAGTGCAGATGAAATGCGTGGGGTAAGATTTTCTATCTCACTACCGAGCGAGGCGATCGTACTTTCCATTTCAGTGAGAGTCTTATGCATCTTCAATACTATTGAAATGAAGAAGCCTAAACCAATGAACAGGCCAACAGCAGCGACCAATTGAATAATGAATAATCCTTCCATTGAATACTCCCATTCTATTCTGCGTCAGGAATCACTATTCCAGAGGATGACTCCCGATAATTTCAATTTTCACAACCGAGGAACCATTGTCGAACCCCGGCATATATGGATAGCATACCAATCATAACCAGTATTATAGCCATACAAAATAGCCATGGTTAATGTCAACCTTGCAACATTATGAGTATTCCTTTGGCTTCCACAGCATATTCAGCGGATTCTCAACGGAGTTCTTCATTCCTTTCATCACATGCGAATAAACTCAGGTAGTCTCAAGATTCTTATGTCCAAGAAACTCGTGTTTCTCACAAAGATCAACATCCGCCAGTCCTGCCTCCCCTCATCCATTAAACTGTTTGCATATTCAATCTCTTCAGGATTACCAGCTGCTGATAGTGCTTAACCCACCAGGTCAATTATTGCATGCTGATCCCTCTCCAATGTTATCTTGCAGCAGTATAACATTCTGATTTCCGATGTTAGTATACATATATCAAGCATATGATGTCGCTATATCCTCCTTGACTTATCTATATAGTCTTTTATTCTCTATCTATATAACAAGACAGTATTGTTATACTGCTGCTGTAGAATCATTGTTCGATTTCTTTGACCATGGGAATGAATTGACGTCATGACGTTGTAACGTTATGATTCCCTGGAAGGAGAGGTGAATCATGACTCAGTTGACCAAGAGAGCAACCGTTTATCTAGATCCAGCACTGCACAAAGCTCTTCGTCTGAAATCGATAGAGACATCCCGATCAATGTCGGATCTGGTCAACGATGCAATCCGCGATGAATTAGCAGAGGATGCAGACGATCTGGCGGTGCTCAGAGCACGTCAGCATGAACCAACCATCACATTCGAGACCTTCGTGAATGAACTGAAGCGTGATGGCAAGCTATAGAATTCTGATCAGAAAGTCTGTGTACAAAGACCTTGATCGGATCCCGAAGAAAGACGTGCAGCGAATAATTAAGGCTATCGGAAATCTTGCTGAAGATCCGCGACCACCTCAGTCCAGGAAACTATCCGGAGAAGAGAAATACAGACTCCGATGTGGATCCTACCGGGTTGTGTATGAGATCCAAGATGAGGAGCTGGTTGTATGCGTCGTGCGAGCCAGACACAGAAGAGATGTATACAGATAGGAATCGAACAACTGCATGCAGCATATTGCTTCGCAAATGCTGATGCAGAGCGTTGTGCAGAGAATGGTGACGGGATTGACAAATGTATATGATGATAATATACATGTGATATGGTAAGGCCAAGGGACCAATTGAAAGAATGCACCGGATTCCAATGGGATGAAGGGAATGCAACAAAGAATTGGGATAAACACGATGTATCTCAATCCGAATGCGAACAGGTGTTTTTCAACAGACCTCTTTTCTTGCGGAGAGATAAGGAGCATTCGGAATTGGAATCGAGGTACTATGTCCTTGGTCACACTGATTTGGGCCGTCTCCTCTTTGTGGTCTTCACTATCCGGGGAGACAGAATCAGAATCATATCAGCAAGGAACATGACCTTGCGTGAAGAACGAAGGTACAAAGGATGAGCAAAAAGAAAAGAATACCGAGATTCAGAACAGAATATGAGGAAAGAGAATTCTGGCGTACCCATGACTCCAGTGATTACCTTTCCTGGGAAGATGCGACCGAGATAACGCTCTCAAAGCTAAAGCCATCGACAAAAACAATATCCTTGCGTTTGCCGGAATCAATGATAGAAGAATTGAAAATCCTCGCGAACAAGCAGGACATTCCATACCAATCTCTACTAAAAGTCTTTCTGGCTGAGCGACTGGAGGAAGAACTGGATAGCATACGAGCAATATAGTGCAGAACAACTAAATGCAGCAGAGCTGCTTCAGGATTCGAGGTTAGGTTGCGCAGCCTGCTGATTTAGAGCGTTATATGGAAGGGCAGATGACGAAACGTATTGGGATTCTCTACTTCTCACCTACAAACACGACGAAAATGACCTGTAATGCCATTGCTTCAGGGATGGGAGAAAGAGATCCACAAAAACTAAATATGACACTTCCGGATGTAAGATCGAAAATAGCCACTGATCCAAATACGGTTACTGCCAATGTTGATCATTTAGTTATTGGGGCTCCCGTATATTTTGGAAAGCTTCCGGCTCAATTTCAAGAGTGTCTTAGGCTTATTCGCGGAAACGGAATAGAATGTAGCGCAGTAGTTGTTTATGGTAATAGGGACTATGGAATTGCTCTCTACCAGATGGTAGAAGTCCTTTCTAATAATGGATTTGGTGTTATTGCGGCAGGTGCGTTCATTGGACAGCACTCATATTCAGATGTGGTTCCTGTGGCAATAGGGCGACCAGATAAATCAGACATAGAGAAAGCATATAGTTTTGGAGTAAACAGTTTAAGCACTTCTAATTACTTGTCGCTCGAAAATATTCCAATTCAAACAGATATATTCTCTAAATCAAATATGTACATGCCTCTCAAACCTGTTTTCATTGCAAAACTTTGTACACAATGTGGAATATGTGCGGACTACTGTCCTGAAGGTTTACTATCATCGGCTACAGGTATGTATCCCAGTCGAGCGGCAAAGAAACAATGCATAGGATGCATGGCTTGTTCTTTTAATTGTACGCATAAAGCAAGGGTTGCAAAGCCCAATGTGATATTGAAGCTGGCAATGAACATTATTTTAAGACGAGCATCTATAGAGCGAAACGAACCGATTACCATTTTCTCATGAAGTACTGAAATGCTTGACTGATATCACAACAACAAAATGCAGCAGAACAGCGCTATGTGATGATTGAGCCAGGTTACACAGTCTGCTGATTTAGGGTGTTGGGAAGGACTAAGTTTCAGAATATTATGATAAAAAAAATCTTCATTAAACATGTCATTGGCTTCTTAGTTGGTATAGGAATCTTTGTGATTGTGATACCATCAGGATTATACTTACTTCATCAATCTTTTGTTTGGAATCTGTTTTCAAGCTCCGTTGTTGACAATCGCTTGCTCATTGGAATTTCGTCTTTTTTGCTTTTTTTGGGATTATTTTTTGTAATCTGGTCAAATATCCTTTTAGTATTCAAAGGAAAGGGCGGACCAACTGAAGGTCTTGGAATTTCGATTAGCCCAAAAACCAAGAATTTAGTTATAAAAGGTCCATATCGATTTACTCGAAATCCTATGGTTTTCGGCATGCTTTCCATTTACTCTTCAATCGTATTATTTCTTAATTCATTGATTGGGCTGATTGTTGTAGTGGTTATTGCAACTGTAGCGATCATCTACCTTAAAATTTCAGAAGAACGAAGATTGCTTAAAGACTTTGGAGATGAATTCGTACAATACAGACAAAATGTATCGATGATAGTTCCTTTCCCTAAGAGGCTAATCTCGTAGAATTTGACCTATTAAATTATGAGTAAATTTTGAATTTGGACGGTATGTACAGAATTCAAGATTCCCAACAAACACATGCAGACCGAATTCACCCGCCGGTCGTTCCTCCCTCTGGGTGAATCGGCTGATGCTGGCGTTAAGCAGAACGAAGGTCCTTATGAGAACAGGTGGAGAAGATCCTCGTGAGCATAGTTCGACTGTGATATCATCAATTGATAATGTGGATATTGCTTATGAGATGTGCGGATCTGGAGAAACAGCAATCGTCTTCATACATGGCTGGTGCTCGGATCGCTGGTTTTGGCATGAGCAGCTCCAGCATTTATCGGATGACTACATACTAGTTGCCATCGATCTGGCCGGTCATGGGGAATCTGGTCGCAATCGTGAAGCGTGGTCTCTAAATTCCTTTGCAGACGACGTGCTTGCCGTGGTGGATGCACTGAATCTGGATCGGTTTGTGACAGTCGGTCATTCCATGGGAGGGTTGGTCGCTCTCAAAGTGGCGCGGTGCATCCCAGAAAGGGTCATAGGTTTGATAGGTATTGACTCTATCGGAAACGTGGATAGTGAAAAAGAAACAGGATCTATGGACAGGGTTATCGAGGCATTCTCGGCCGACTTCGTTGGCACGATGACAGCTTTCCTACCGAGGATGTTTGCGCCGCATAGTTCCCCGGATCTCATTCAAAGTGTAGTCGATCGATCCGTGGCAGCCGATCCCATGATGGCGTTGGCAATAATGCAAGAAGCACAGACTATTGAGGAAAGGAACCTACTGTCCTCAGTAGATATTCCAGTACGATGCATATACGCTTCGATGGAGGACATAGACAAAGAGCAAGAACTCATAAATAACAATGCAGATTATGCGGATTTTGATGCCGTATATATTGAAAATGTTGGGCATTTTCTGCATCTTGAGAATCCAACTAAGGTCAATAGACAAATAAGAAAGTTTATGCTGTCGTTTCTATAGCAACAGAGTGAGTCTTGTGGATGGAGCTGCTTAACACCCAAATACAGCAGAACTGCCTGGATAGAT
>JBDLJP010000008.1:0-18086 GCA_039714295.1 Candidatus Fermentibacterota bacterium | reverse complement strand
AATGAGTCGAAGGAACCCGTTCGTGCCCTCAAGAGCTACACACAATGGCAACAGATAAGGATCTACATTCTATTAATTTCGGTTACATGCTGGTCTAAGAATGCAACAGGCCAATGTTAAGATTACCTCAGCAGAGTCATCATCTCCGTTTGTATGTGTTCGTCTCCCACCTGCAATCTGCAGAAATAGATCCCGCTGGAGAATTCCTCACCGTAAAATACAACCGCATGTGTTCCGGCTGTCCGGTCTTCATCGACGAGAGTCTCAATCAATCGACCTGAAACATCAAAAATCTCCAGAGTAACTGATTCCGGGAATTGGATAGAGAAGGTAATCGTAACCGATGAACCGAACGGATTAGGAGCGATGTGCTGCAGATACAATTCCCCGGGAGCTGAAAAGTGCTCACCAATCGATGTCATATCTATCAGATATCTTGCCAATATAAGATCATTATCAGCGCCCATTTGCGCAAAACCAGCGAGTACGACTTTGCCGTCAGGCTGAATGACTAAAGCATTGGCCTCGTCGAAAAGTGGGCCTATTGATGTAATAATGTATCCGGTTGTGTTGAATTCCGGATCCAGAATACCTGCGGGGGTATAGCGAAGCAGAATGAAATCCCTGGGGTTAAACATAGGTGCATAACCGGTTGTTCCACACACATAGATATTGCCTTCATCAAGCAGGAGATCATATCCTACATGAATGTGATCATCTGGATTCGGTTTAGTAAAGGTGATTCCACCGGTTCCGAAGGAAACTATGGTATCTCCATCTGAATCCATTTTGGCAACAAAGATCACATCGTCATTGACGGTGTCATACATGGTGCCGGTCACGAACAAAGTATCGTTCTCCACTTGCAGATCATACACCGTGGAAATATCATTAAAAACAGGTGGTACACGAACCCCACCTGTACCGAAGCCGGACACGGGAATTCCTGCGGAGTCAAGCTTGGCCATGCACACCAGATGACCAAAATATGGTGTGCTTTGATATCCATTACCGAAACCGACAATTGTCCCATCGTCGAGAAAACCCAAAGTATTTATAGATTCATCCTGTGTAGATGCATCTATCATTGTGTATCCGTCTGTTCCAAAAGAAGTATCCAGGGTTCCGTCAGCATTGAATCGAGTGAAAAGGAGAGCGCTGAAAGGCACGTCATTGGTTCTTCCCGCTAAAACAATCTTGCCGTCACTCTGCAAACCCATCGCATAACACAGATCTTCAGTAGCGCTGTAATCGGTAAGGGCGTGACCACCTGTACCAAATGAAGTATCTGGTGTTCCGTCCGTCAGAAAACGCGCAACGAAAAACTCCGCATCGGAGGCCGTTGTATAACAAATACCTGAAACCAGTAGCTTACCGTCCGGCAAAAGCTCTAGATTGTAAGCATAGGTATTTGTACCGTACTGCAATTCAGCCAACCCGCCCGTTGCGAAGGACATATCCTGTGTGCCATCCTCCAGTATCCGCATGATGATCCCTGCTGTTGCTCCATTAAGCTGTGCCGTTCCACAGATGATAGTGGTGGTATCCGGCAGTACAACAATATCTCTGGCCACGTCATGAATAGTTCCAGGTGAAAAAACCGCTATACCATCTCCATCAAAGGTCGGATCGAGTTCAACAGGTAATGCCTGCAAGGATGATCCGAGCAGGATAAGACAGAACAATATGCTGTGATGTGTAATTCTCATTTCTTTCAACTCCTATTCATTCAATACTGAATTTCCACCAGGCAAGGAAAAAATAATGTGTTTAGAGGTAAACTCGCCTTGCGAAGCTCCAATAAGTATCTCAGCCCTGATTGTCTACTCAAAATACAATAAGAGAAATGCACTCTTCAGTCAATTCACCTTGCTTACAGCAAATCGTCTGTAACAGGAAGGCTATATGCTCCCGGATGATATTCGGACATGGTTTTCCCGGTATTCAAATCCCGTAGGGTTATGTGTATCTGTTATTGAATGATATGGCTTCGATTTTCAGGTATCAGTAAGAGGAATAAATACATCAATTGCATATTTACAACGCAATGCGTATATTTACATCAGTTCTCTACACTTGTACGCAAGGAGCGTGAAAACATGACAGGCAGACAGATTCAAGTGACGGTTAACTATACAGCCCTCCTGCTGATGAACATCGCCTTCTATTTCGTCTACAGAGGACAGAATGCCTCACACATCTTTGATGCGGTTGGTTTGATCTCCATAATCGCTGTTGGAATCACATTCAGAATCGTTCACTGGAAAACGGGGATTTGGAAACTCACACATACAAAATCAACGGAGCTTGACGAGCGAGAACTCTCTCTGACTCACTGGGCACTCAGCGTATCCTATGGCTGGTTCGCGATTATCTGCCTTGTAATAATGCTCGCATTTTCCCTTTCAGGCAGAATGAACATTTGCCCGCAGTACACCATCTCTGTACCTCTTGTGGGAAGCCTGATCTACCTTTCTCATACCCTTCCGGGTTCCATGATTGCCTGGAAAACAGGGGAAATCCAGGAGGATACCGAATGAAGGCGAGAAAGCTCTACAACAGGATTGCCGCCCTCAGGGCGGAGAGAGGCATTTCAAGAAGAGAGCTTGCAGAACAGATAGGGGTCAATTTTCAGACTGTGGGTTATCTGGAAAGACAGGAGTACAATCCCAGCCTGGACCTTGCTTTCCGGATAAGTGAATACTTCGCTTTCCCGATAGAATTCATCTTCTCAATTACTGCAATGAAACCAATGAGTATGGAGCTGTATGAGAACAGTTCAGAATAACAATCCATACCTCATGATTTGAGACCCTGATCAGAACTTCAGGAATCCGGTTTCAGACAGGCTCTGTGGACTGCCTCTCTATAACGATAGCTCCCCTTATGCTTTCCAGTTTCCTTGATTTCTTGCCTATGCCCCATACCAGGAGACGGATATCCTCCCTGCGTGTATCCCGGAAAGATACAAGTATTTGACCGAAGCCGAGCATCCTCTCGAGGAGATCCTCTGTGTCGACAATGGTACTGATCTCCTCTCTGCCTATCTGCTGACCGCTCTCGGTCGGCCCCTTCTGAATGTTAACGTAGTTCGGAGTAAAGGCAACGTAGAAGAACAGTCCCCTTATCCAGGATACGCAAATCGCTACAAGGAAGATAAGGGCGAATATGAGGTAGGCGACACCGTTCATGTCAGCACTTATTCCACCGAGGAATAACCAGAGGTCATCAAGCCAGTGCAGGTAGCTCAACCAGAGCACCATACCGCCAAGACCCAGTATCAGCAGAAGCAGCTCCTTAATCCCCGAATTGTATTCTTCTATCATGAAGTTAACCAGAAAGAACCCAAGCCAAACAGCGCCCATCGTACCTGACGGTTCTTTTAAAAGCAGCGACAGGACAAAGAAGACCAGCGACAGCAGTATCACCGGAAGATATATCACCTTCCTGGTCCAACCGAATACGACCAGCCATTCGCTTATATCGGAGTCTTCCAGGAGCTGCTTATCCATTCGAAACCTGGTTCTTATGCTCCTGCGCATAAACAGCCATAAAACAATTCCGAGCAATACTATCGCAAAGGGCGCTATGAAAACAATGATCTGAGTCGAAGTCCAGTTACCCATCTAACCTCCAGATGAACAGCTAAGGTGTTAAGCCGTGGATTCTAAAAAACGCTGACGCTATACGATTGCAGTTCCTCAGTAATAGTTGTTATCATCGCTCCTGTACTCTGTATAAACACATTCCTTACTTTTCCTACGTTCCTTGCAGAATCCATGGTATTGCTTACCGTATTACCTCCCTGAATCCAGGTCAGCTGAATCTCAATACAGTCTTCGAAGGTTCCAGCGCTTACTGTGACATTCACGCTGGTGGAAAGAACCGTACCCGTCATAGGCGGTTCTTCGGAGAAGTTCCATACAGCGCCGCTTACTATGGGGAAAGGTACGGTAAAGGAAGAATCAGTATCGGTAAGGTGAGGGTAACCAAGCAAACCGGTGTCTGTAATACGGAGATAATCCGTATAGGTTGTGTCTATTATCATTACCATAGAACCCATCACCAGAGTATCGGTAACTGCGTTCTCCTGCACGAATACATCGAAACCTTCTGAATGGGTCTCCGTGCCGGTGATCTCAAGGGTGCAGCTGCCAGTTAGCGTACCGGTAAGCGAATCACCATCCATTATCGTACCTATGCGACTGTAAACCCACTGGTTACCCACTGTCATGGGATAGAATTCCGCGTCTGTGGAGGGTGATGGTCCAATGGGATCACTGCTGGTTCCGCAGGATAATACCAGAAGGATGAATGCCGCTGTTGTGATAAGTCTTTTCATTAAAACTCCTCAGTGTTAAGAGAATTCATTCAGCTTTAATTCTGCAGAATTTGGATGATGATGTCCAATCTGTGTTTTATTTCGAAGAACTCAATTAACTAATGTGTCACAGTAATGGTCAGTGTATAATCTCCGGTACCATCCTCCATAGCGTATACGCGGGCTTCATAGCTTCCCGCCCCTGCGATCGTGTACATCAGCGCATCGTCTGTTCCGTACAGCGGATCCCATTCCGCTATCACTGCCCCCGTGGAAACTTCCGATAGCTTCAGAAGAGGTGAAAATCCTGCTGCGGTAACTTCCAGGCGCACCTGATCAAATATTTCGGTTTCAAATTCGTATGCATCGTATGCAAGACCATTATGATTCGGGTCGCGAGTATCGCTGGACTCTATCGCTCCGGTCTTCACAACCACACCTGTGACTTCTTCTTCTTCAGCATCCTCCCCGCCGCCACAGCCTGCCAGCATGATAACTGCCAGCAGCGCAGCATGGAAGAATTTCTTATTCATGGGTACCGGACCAGGAGCAGGAATCACTGGTTGTATGCTGAGTACCGAGACTGTCATACACTCCGGTTGTTGCAAACATGCCGGAAACTGAAGATGGAGGATCAAATGTCCCATCAATACTCATTGTATAGCTGTAATATCCATTACTGAGGGAATCTATCATATGAAACTCGTTACCTGAAATTACCGCATCGTCAGGAGTCCATACTACGGTATCCGCAGGCAGAGAGGAGCCCCAGTAAACGAAAGCGACCTGGAGATCTTTGACCTGATTGGAACCCACGGTGAAGGTAACGGTCTCACCTGAAAACGATAGTGTCCCGGACCAGTTTCCATCGGCAAGAACAGGATCCGCAGGTGATGAATCACCGCATGATGCAATCAAAGAAAGCAGCAGGATTGATACAAGACTGCCAGGAATCATATTTCTCATGATATTTCCTTTCATGTGAGTGTGTTCACTATTCCGTTCAGGATTTCTCCCAGTGACGGGGCCAGCTTACTTCGACTTCTGAAAATCCGCAGGCAAGCAGACTGCTGCGAAGCTCTGCGAATCGTTCAAATCCTCTGTTTGTCATCTCCAATTCGTTGATGATTGAAAGTGTATCCTGATAATACTCCAGAGCTCCATTACAATTATTCTTCTTAATTCGAAGTAATGAAAGTGCTGCGAGAGTAATGGCTTCCAGTCTGAGGTTACCAACTTCAAGATGTATCTCAAGGGCCATCTGATAACATTCCAGGGATTCTTCAAATCGATTATGGTCGTAATACAGAGTTCCCATGTTCCCAAGTGTTACGCCTTCGCTTTTCCGGTTACCTATTTCCCTGTGCAGTTCAAGCGCCTGCTGATAATAATCAAGAGCCTGTTCGATCTTGTTCATGGATAGATAGGGATTGCCGAGATTTCCAAGGGCGATCCCTTCATTTCTCCTGTCCCCCGTTTCTCTGTTGATCTCCAGTGCTCTTCTGTAGAATTCGATTGCTTTATCCATCCGTTCCTGATCAAAATAGAAGTTTCCGAAATTCCCAAGCAATGTTCCCTCAAGTTTTCGGTCATCCTCTTCAGTATTCAATTCAAGGGCTGTCTCAAAGTACTCCTGTGCTTCATCAGTTCTGCCCTGAATTCTGCACAATATCCCCAGATTGCATAGGACCATGCTCTCCTGCTTCCGGTTCTGACATTGCCGATGAATTCCAAGGGCGATGCGGTAGCTGTCTTCAGCTTCGTTCATGCGACCGGTAATTCTGAAAACGATTCCCAGGGCGAACTGTATTCTGCCCAGCCATGTGGGGGCATCATGAGTTTCAGCGATCTCCTTCATTCTGAGAAGCAGCTGCTCCTGGTCGCTGCTCCTTCCGAGAAGATTAAGAGTATCATTCCTGCACATCATCACATCAAGCAATCTCTCAATGTTTTCCATGTTCTGCGGCTGCTCCAGGATCCAGGACTCTAGTTTCTCCGATGATTTCAGAACCTTTTCATGCTGGTAAGTCTCCCTGGCGTACATCAAGCTGACAATACCCCACTGGATTGCCTTTTCCCTTTCGTGAGCCCTTTCCCAGTGATGAGCAAGAATATCAGCAACTTCCTGTTCATCATCAGGATACATCTCTTCGATCAGGCTGGCAGTGATCCTGTGAAGAACCTTCCTGTTGCTCTCCAATATGCTGTTATATGCAGTATCCCGTATCAGAATATGCCGGAATGCATACTTCTGCTCGAATGCTGTTCCCCTGCCGATAAGAAACTGCCTGCGCTCCAGATTATTAAAAACAGATCTGCTGTTTTCATTCAGCAACAGCTCTGCAGCAAGCCTGTCGTAGAGTTTCAGCTGAAACTCCGCTCCCAGTACTGAGGATTTCTGCAGAACGCTTTTCAGCTCACCAGAGAGGCGATCAACTCTCGATTGAAGCAGTCCTGTCAGGGATGACGGTATGTAAATATCACTGATCGGGCTGCTGAACATCCATTGCCCTTTGTTTTCAATAAGCAGATCTGATTCGAAGAGATCCAGGATAAGCTCCTCAAGAAAAAGGGGGTTACCCCTGGAATGCTTCATGAGAAATTTTTCTACGCTCGCGGAGGTTTTCCCGGTTCCATCGCTGCTTATACACGAAAGCATTCTCATGGTTAAGTCACGGCTGGTCTGTTCATCTATACTGGAGAGGGTTATTTCTTCCAGCTCAGCGTAGGTGAGCATAATATCAAACTCCACCATCCTGCCGTCATCCCTCTCGGGTCTGTAAATCAGAAGGAAAACAATCGGTCTTTCTGTAACGCAGTTGCCGATAATGAATTCAAGAACATTGCGGCATGTGGGATTAATCCAATGCAGATCATCAAGAACAACTATCAAGTGCTTTCTGCCGGCTATGGCCTTAAGCAGATTCCTGAAGGCTATTCTGGTTTCAAGAGTAATAGCATTGCTATCCAGTTCACTCAGCCGTTTATCACCGGACCTGATCGAAAGGAGTTCTGCAAGGAATGGTACTGAATCTCTCAATTCGCGCTCATTGCTGAGGACGAGAATTCTCTTCCTGAACTCATCGTAATCCAGTCTGCAATCCTGCTCTATATCAAGAAGATCCCGAAGAAGAGCAGTCCAGAGGGAGTAAGCAGGCTGAGCAAACGAAAGTGCCTTGCCTTTCAAAACCACAGCGTTCGCATCATCGCTGCAGTGCTGCTGAATGAATTCATGAACGAGACGGGATTTTCCAATACCTGCTTCACCTTTGATACCAAGTACAATGTGCTTCACTCCGCCAAATCGGTTTTCCCCTGTACTGCCGGACTGCTGATCAAGCAGCTTCCTGCTCAACTTAATCAGTTCAGCTGTTCTTCCCACGAATCCAGAACGACATACTGTGGATAAACGCTCCCATCGCGGTCTGTTTGTGGATATGGAACCCGTAGGACGCCAGGTCTGAAGAGGTTTGCTGATACCCTTCAATTGGATAATCCCCATATCCTCCCATGTGAACTCATCCCTGCACTTCTCATGAAAAGTATCCGGAACCAGAATGGTGCTGGCCTGCGAAACCTCCTCCATTCGGGAGGCAAGATTCACTGTTCTTCCCATAGCAGTCAGATGCCCGATAGCATCGGGAGCTACGGTCACCGGCCCGCTGTTTATTCCGATTCTGGCAGTGATGGGGATACCTGTATCGGATAGAATGTCATTTGCGGCAATTATTGTGTCAAGCATCGAGAACGCGGACAAAACAGCCCTTGTACTATCGTTCTCCCCTGCCTGTCTGGCACCGAAGAGAACCATTATTCTGTCTCCTTCGATCTTGTCTACATATCCTCCGAATCTCTGTGTAACATCAACCAGAGCATCCATGATTCCACTGGCTATATCATGAACTGCCTCATGATCAAGTGTTTCAGAGAGGGAGGTAAAGCCTTCAAGGTCAAGAAACAGAACTGCAATATCACGTCGCTCTCCCGGTTTCAATTCTCCTTTTTCATCAGCGACAGCATCTGATAGCCCTTCAAACCGGATGAGTCTGTCTTTCAGGCTGGATCTAAAATCATGTGACATCAGTGCACCCCCCACATATCGACGCTGATGAAACCCCGGAGCAGTTGGTTTTCCATGGGTCAATATAAGGGAATCAGATTGTGAATCAAACGAAGCACAGAGAATACTACAACATGCTGCAGGTTAGTATGATCCAACATGGATTCTACAATAAATTTCCTGGAAACATCAATACTGTATGCTAACAACTGCAATTAGATTGTATGACACATATTCATGGTTGGTGGATTTATTGACACTGATGTTATATGTTATTCATATTCGTGTGTTCAGCATACTCACACAGAAAGGAAACGTTAGTATGAAAAAGGGGTTACTTGTTTTTGCAACTCTTCTTCTGATAGCAGGCAGCTCTGTTGCCTTACCATCCTACTCTGGTCTCAGAGGGCTTAACCGCACAGTTGATGCCAAGCCCATCGGAGCTAGCGAATTCTCAATCGCGCTTTTCTCCTTTCTCGGAGTAAGTAACGATACAAGATCCGCTACGATTTCGGGAGTAGCACAGGATGTGACAGATACCGAGTACAACGGTACTTGGCATATCACAGCCGGAGTCGGACTTGGCGATAAATTCGAAATCGCCGGTAGAGTTACTTACGTCTGGAACTGCCTCCACAGAGAGGACGTCGAAGGTCGTCAGAATCTCGATGGCGGTTTGAACGAAAACGACGATGGTTTCAGTGATGCCAGCCTGTTCCTGAAATATTCTTTCAATCCTGAAAGTGATTTCGTTTTCGGTGTTATGCCATGGGCCGGTATGAGTATTTACGAAGGTGGCGACAGCCCGTTCGTAACTAACTACAATCAGTACGATGGCATCTGGTATTCAGATCAGCCTATGTTTGAAATGCGCCGCCCCATGTTAGGTTCAAATCTTTCTGCAGGAATCGACCTGCTTGCATCCCTGGACCTTAAGCCAATTGTACTGCATACAAACGTTGGTTACCACTATTTCAAGCAGAATTTCCAGTTCACAGACTGCAGGTACGGAACAACCGAAACTGAAGCTGTTGATATGGATGTTGAAGATCCAGTACTCCATGTTGCCATGGGTCTTGAGTATCCCATGAGTGGATTGACACTCTTTGCGGAAGCAGAGTGGCGTCACTTCCTCGACCGCGACTACGAAGATGGAAATGGCGAGAGATACGATGACATGGTCATCATTCAGCCGGGAGTCAGATTCCCCATTTCTTCGGGATTCTCATGCGACATCGTTGGAGGATTTGCCTTGGATTCGTTTGATCCCGAGTGGAGTGATCTGGGACATCATATCTACCAGAACGGTGGATCTCCAACTGTTGAAACCAGAGCGGACTTCGCACCATTCCCAGGTGGTTACTACCCCTCTATGGGTGTTGGTGTGAACCTTATGTACTCAGGCAGCTTCAAAAAAGATCCCACCACCGGTATCATGTCAGGAACCGTGACAGACGCGCAGACCGGTGAGGCCCTCGCAGCCACAGTAGCATTCCCCGGAGACGCCATCGAGGCTGCAGGCTCCGATGCCGAGACCGGCTTCTACTCCGCTGAACTTCCCGAGGGTGACGTCTCTGTTGCCGTCAGTTCCCCCGGCTACGTCGGTGTGAACGAGACTGTTCAGGTTACTGGAGGTGTCGATTTCTCAAGAAATTACGCTCTTCAGCGTGAGCCTGGTACTGTAACGGGAACCGTTACCGATGCCGGAACTGGTCTTGCCATCGCTGGTGCGACCGTTTCAGCAGATAACGACCCTGCCTCGAGTGGCAGAACAGACAGTAACGGTGTTTACGAACTTAATACACCTGAAGGCAGCCGTTCAGTCAGTGCCTCAGCCCGTGGTTACCTTACAGGTACTGAGACTACAGATGTTCTGAGTGGAGAAACGATTGCGATAGACTTCCAGCTCGTATCCGCCGGATTCGAGCCTGTCTACTTCATCGTTAACAAGTACAATATCCAGTCAGAGTACACATCACTTCTGGATGCTATTGCTGAAACTATTATCGCCAGCGGTCTGAGTGTTCAGATCAGCGGACACGCTGATGACGACTACACCGAAGAGTACAACCAGACTCTCAGCGAGAACCGAGCCAAAGCCGTCTTCGATTACCTTGTCGACCACGGTGTGAATGCATCAAGTCTTTCCACAATAGGTTATGGAGAGAATATGCCGGCAGTTCCCAATACTACCGAAGCCAACAAGGCTCTCAACCGTCGCGTAGAGTTTGTGGTACAGGCCGCTAACTAGGCACGATTCGAATAAAGCAAGTCGGGCGGGTTCTTCGGAACCCGCCCTCTCTTTTTCATTGCCGCAGCGGCATCAGTATAGATCCGGGAAGCCTGCAGGTGACAATCCTATCCGCCATCTGAACTCCCAGCTGCTCTCACCGTCAACTGGATCCGATACCCAGACAGGGAAAAGTGCTTCCAGCATGGCTATCCTGACTGCGATTCCTCCATTCGCGAGGAAAGTGACTTCGGAAAAGTCATTGAAGCCATCTGCAAGCCAGCCTGCCCCTCCAAATATCTCTACTGGAAGAAACGGAACCGGAAACCTCTGCTCAACTGTAAGGGCAGCTCTTGCCCGGACAGGACTGTTCTGGTAACCTGGCAGTGCAGGTCCTGACCGTACATAGTAGTGTTCCTGAGGAGACAGTAAACCATCAGGCGGCAGAAACGCCCCGGTTATACCCCGCGCGAAAAGCCCGCCTCCCGGTCTGAGGAAAACATGAACTGGCGCATCTCCAGCAATTCTACCCGCGTAGATTCTTGTTCGTGCAAGGTAACTGCCGGCAATTCTGGAAGTAATATCGAGTTCAGCGTCCAGCCGTGCATATGAGTCCTCATCCCATCCGGGAGAAGCAAGCGCGTGAAAAGCGGCTTTCCACGATACATCGTAATTCTTATCAGCGGCTGATAAGCCTGCGGAGAATTCATACCCGCTGCCCTCCTGAATATTACAGCCTCCGTAAACCGTTGTATCCTCCACACTGAAAAGCTCCAGGTCGAATGATATCCTGAGATGAGTATCCGTCGCCACTCGTCCTCCCATGAAATAGTCCGCGCCCAGGCTCGCACTTCCCGTTCCATATCCTCTGGATATGCCGGTCGATAAGTAGAGACTCCGGCGGTACCCCCTGAAGAGGGGAGCATGGAAAGCAGCTCCCCATGAAGAATAGTTATCGCTTTCGAATGGTACGGATGCATGGGCTGACCAGGTGTATGGACCGCCCATATAGGAAGGAACTGCAGCGGACATGCACAGAATCTCCCCTCTCCATGAACCTGCAGCATACGATGGGAAAGGCAGAATCCACAGGCTGTAATGGGTGGGCCTCGGGAATGGAAGCAGCATTGGTCTGATCTGGCTCAGCACTGGCACAGCATTGTTCCATGGAGCCCTGTCTGGCATGCACAGAAAAGGATCAACAATCGCCGAACTCCACTGTCCAGCCACGGTAACCGTGTCTCCCATTACAGGAGAGATCGAGGTTTCAGTAAAAAGAGAATCTCCCCCCGAAACAAAAAGGAGGTCAAGTTCCAGTGTATGCGGAACATCACCTTCCAGTACGACGGTGGTTGAATCACCTGATTCTTCAATACTTATAATCCTCACATCAGCATTCCCTGTCCCACGGAGCCAGAAATCGAATTCACTTTCCCACGATCGAGCGGTAACCTCCTCCACAACGGCCTGAAAATCATCCGTATGGGGGTGATGGTACATGAAACGGTCGAAGTAGATAGACATTATCCTGTCAAAATCCTCTTCTCCAATCTGGCGCTGAAGCATCCTCAGGAAGAATGCCGGTTTCGTATAGTAAGTAAACCCGGTAGGATGGCTGCCGTCACCGGCTGAGGTTGCATCACTCAGTACGGGGACTTTCTCTGCGGCAGTGCCGCTGACATATGTCATGAGGCTGATATCCTGGTCGCTTATCTCCATGATCCACTCCGGTGCTGTAGACATATTTCCGTGAAAGCCATGTCTTCGCTGCATGTAACGGAGTTCACTGAAAGTATTCATCCCTTCGTCAAGCCAGGCTTCATTGACTTCATCGTTTCCAAGCATACCGTAGAACCACTGATGTCCCACCTCATGTGAGGTGACCATCTCCAGGGCTCTTGTCATCGGAACATCGGCTGCTGAGAATATGAACTGTGGGTACTCCATCCCCCCGGCCATAAGAATTACCGGTTCAACAACCCAAAGGTCATCGTAAGGGTAGGGTACGTACCACTCCCCGTAGTAAAGCAGTGTGGAATCGATAACAGCCGGGACATCCGACCAGTGTTCGCTGTCATCGTCCAGAAGAACAAGGTGCACTCTTACCGAATCAGCGCCCAGGCTCTCAGGATAGACGTAGGTATGCTCCCGCAAGGTATAATCCGGGCTCACAGACCAGGCGAAATCATGAACATTGTAAGCTTCCCATATTTCGGATCTTCTAAGCGAGTCTTTAGAAAATGATATGCTCTTAACAGATCCGGTGGCAGCTGTGATGAAGTTTTCCGGTACATCCAGGGTTATGAAATAGTTCCCGAAATCACTGTAGAATTCTCCCCTCCAGTGATACCTTCCCCTGTGCCATCCGTTCTCATCAAGAACACACATCTTGGGATACCACTGTGTGATCTGGTATGTATCTCCCAGATGCCCCATTCTGCTCCAGAAAGCGGGTATTTTCACAATGAAGTCTCCCTGAAGCAATACAGTTTCTCCAGGGTAAAGGGTAGAATCAAGGCTAATAAATCCAAGGCTGCCATCTACAGAAATATCAACCGGCTTCCCGTTCAGGCTCCACTCTGAAAGCTCTACCCAGCCTTTCTGCGATTCGGGTGACGCTCTGAAGTAATAACGGCCGACAGCCTCGAGATCCTGGCCGAAGGCGGTTGAAACATCCCTGTAAGCATTCGGATAAAGGTGAAGCCAGAGAGTATCAACAGAGAAATCAACGCCATTGGTAAACAGAATTTCAGAATGACCATGGATCATGCTGGAATCGGGTTCAAGCCGGACTTCCATCTGATAATCAGCCCTGCTCTCGAGACCGGGGAAACCTGCACTTATAACAACCGCGCAAATAAGTCCTGAAATCATCTATTCGACCTCCCGAAGTAGAAGTATTCATCAGTTTCAATAGTCATGCGGAATGAAGCGGATAGAGTCAAGCGGGTCAGCGGTGTGTCAGTCCTCTTGTTGATCCCAGTGCGGTGGCCATGGAAGAACGGAAGGGGCGGTTCCGTTTTCAATAAGAAGCCTGCGAAGCTTCGTGAAGTTCTCATCGATCTCGTATGAAAATCCATATTTGTTTATTTCATCGTAACTTTGTGTGTACAATTCAACAGCTCTTTCAGTGTTACCCATCAGTATCATTATCCTTCCAAACAGAATTGTAGCTATTACTTCGGTGCGTCTTCGTCTGGTCCTCCTGGATATGTCAATGGACTCCTGGACATTCAAGCATGCGTCATTCAGATCTCCCCGGGATATGCACATCTCTCCAATAATATTGAGCGTGCCTGCCTGAAGCGGCAGGTTGTCAATGTCTCTGAAAATATCCAGAGCTCTGTACAGATTCCGGGCTGCTGTCGCGAAATCCCCCCTGTCAGATTCGATCTGACCGATGTTGCCCAGGGCGATGCCCACAGCTTTCCTGTCCCCTACTTCCCGGTTTATGGTCAGAGACATCCGGAACCATTCCAGAGCAGCATCTTTATCTTCCGAGAGGTTCCCAAGACCGTTGAGAACATAGCCTTCCGCTCTTCTGTTACCAACTTCCCGGTGTATCCTCAGAGCCTGGAGGTAATGGTTCTCAGCCTCTGCGATGCAGCCCTGATGCCGCAGAAGAATAGCCAGGTTGCCAAGAGTGTTTCCTTCACCCTTTCTGTCACCCAGCTTCCGGTATGTTCCAAGTGCCCTTCTGTAACATTCTCCTGCCTTGTCGATATGTCCCGCGCCCCTGTGAAGGATCCCCATATTTCCAAGTATCATCGCCTGGCTTTCAAGATTCTCCTCGGTTTCAGCAGTTTCCAGACCTTTCTCATAAAGTGAAAAGGCTTCATCCAGTTTTCCGGTGCTGCTGCAGTAATGCGCCTGTATCGTAAGCAGATCGGTGGTTCTGTAATCCCAGTTTTCAGAAATGCACATTCTCTTGAGCAGATCAAGGTTATTTCCCTGCTCCTCGTGTCTTCCCAATTTGGACAGGACATCATTCCTTCTGAACAGAACACTGCACAGAAGCTCCGGTCTGCTGCCCTCTGCACTGTTCTTCAGAAGCATTGACTGAAGTTTTTCGGTCCATCGCAGACATTCATGAAGCCTGCTGTTCTCATCCGCCTGACGCAATGCCGTCCATCCCCATTCCGAGGCCTCCGAATATTTTCCGGAATTTTCCATATGGAATGCTATCTTCCCTGCCACTTTGTCGGGGTCGTCAGCATTCCTGCTCAGTATCACATCAGCCGCCTTCATATGCAGTTTCTTCAGTTCCCGCTCCAGCAGCATACCGTACGCAGCATCTCTGTACAGAGCGTGGTTGAAGGCGTAGGTAGTTTCCTTCGTCCGGGTCCACAGCTGCTCGCTGACGCCCTGCCACAGCAGAAAGTCCGTATTCCTTTCTTCTGATATCTCGGAGAGTACATTCAGGTCGAATTCATTCCCCAGGATCGAAGCAGTCTGAACCAGCTTCTTAAGCTTGCTGTTCAACCTGTCCATTCTTGCAACCAGTATGGACAGGATGCCCGATGGGACTTCCTGGTTACGCGATACAAGCCTCCACCCCTTTCTCCTGCGCTCCACAAATCCTGAATTCTTCAGGTAAGCACAAAACTGATCGATATAGAAAGGATTTCCCAGAGTTCGCTCATGGATGAAAGAGATAAGATCAGCTCCCGGATCATGGGTGAAATGCGTAGACACAATGGACATGGAAGCCTCTTCATCGACAGGCTTCAAATCAATGGAAGTATAATCCACTCTGTGTTCTATCCCGATCTCCGGTTTTGAGCCGTTGTCCATGTATCTGCTGGAGATGAGCAGCGCAACCGGGTACTTCGCCAGCTCACCGGAGATGAGGTCAAGAAGCTTTTTCGAATCATCATCCATCCACTGAAGATCCTCTATGATGAGGATAAGAGGCTGGACCGCTGCAAGCGCTCCGATCAGTATCCCGATGGCAACGGCTATATTCTCGAACCGCTCACCTGGATCAAGACGTTCGAAGACAGAACCTTCCCGGAAGTACCCGAGCACGGAACCAATAAGTGATTGAGACATTCGGAGTTTTTCCGCAAGGGAAAGTGCAGAGGGGGAGTTGCAGGATTCAAGTCTTACCGCCAGAGCCTCAAGACCATCTTCAAACGCTCTTCTATTCTCCTCTGCTGATCTGGAACTGGACTGCCTGAAGTAATCTCTCAGGAAGTACTCGAAAGGGTTAAGACTGGTTCTCAGTATATCATCACATCGCAGAATGAACATCTGAGATGATTCTTCAAGTTCGAGTGCAGCTTCATACAAGAGCCTGGATTTCCCGACACCAGCTTCTCCGTATACGGTAGTGAAGCCGGCGAAAGCTCCATGCTGCAGTGTATATATCCGTCTTCGGATGAAACGCAGTTCAGAAACGCGACCCAGCATTTCTCCCTGGTAGATCCGCCTGGCAGTTGAGTCCTGGCAGTGAAGAAGGCTGAGAATCACAGTATCTTCCTTCTTCCCCCTCAGGGAACAGAGGGTTCTGTCGCCCCACGCAAAATCCTTTCCTGTTCTGCGTGATGTTTCCTCCGATACCAGCACATCGCCCCATTCAGCCTTGAATACCAGCCTTGCAGAAGTATTGATTGTATCACCGAAAACAGTATAGGTACATCTCCTGGAACTGCCGGTCATACCCGCGTACACCGTGCCCGAGACTATCCCGCATCTCATCTGTTCAGCGATTGATCTTTTCAGATCGCAGGCGAATCGGCAACCCCTGGATTCATTGTTTTCCCACGCAACAGGCGCACCGAACAGTACTGTTATGAGCGGATCTCCGGATGTGAAGTAAAGTCCGCTTGCATATCCCCCATAGTAGGCTGCCTTCTCCAGAATACTCTGAATAGAGCTGTGAGGGGTGTTCAGCGATGACTGGCGCAATGCTGTGAAAACAGTGGTAATATCTCGGAATTCACCGGAAAGCCTGCTGGAGAGTATGAGGTCGGGCACGAAATGTTCCGCAACTCGCTTGCTTATCCTGCAGGTATTATCGTTAATTATTCGCTGTGTTTTTTCTAATTGTCCAGCTTCAGCTTCGATGCCGCCTTCTTCCAAAGAGCGAAAACTCTCATCTATATGCAGGCTGTCCAGGCTGGCTTCTGATAAGAGTGAGAACGCCCTCACAATCGGATCACCCTTTACATAATGGATTAGTTTTTTCTTCCCGATAATTCCCCACTCAATGGATCCAGCGGCAAGTGCCAGCTTTGCTGATACTTCCCAATCACCGAATCTGGTTCTGCGATGAAGATTCTTCCTGAAATAATGATCCAGCGACCGGGCGGCATCGAGCGCATCCTGAGGTCGATCCGGTGGAAATACGGCCAGAACCGCATCCCCCTCGAACTGGGCAATCATGCCTCCCCTGCCATAGATCTCCCTCTCAGCTCTTGAGAATATCCTCCCCAGGATACTGGAAAGAACTTCAGCACCCGCTTTTCCGTGGGTCATGAGTTCCTCGGTCATCGATGTAAATCCTGTAATGTCAAGGAGAAGAACGCAGTTGGCAGTACAGTCGCCTGTTCTGCCCTCAAGAAAGAGTTTCTGAATATGGCGGGGTATTACATTAAGCAATTCACCCTCCTGAAATGCCCCCTGAAGAAGCCATCTTATAACCCCTGTCTTATTGCGGTCTTAATTCAGCATCAAATATCTCGCGGCTGCACGGAAATCACAGACATCGAGTACGATAAGACAGCATCCATCCAATATTTAACCGATGTAATCAGAATAGTCAAGGTTATGAACAGGAATAGAATACTTTTAAAATCAGGAAAATGTGAACTGCTGATACCTGCGAGTTGAATGAGTGGTGAGTGTACGGGGAAGTGTCATCGACACGACGGGTCGGGCTCGCAAGAGTGATACATTCATTTCCCTGCAGCACACGTCTACTTGGCGCTACTGTACCCGAACAGACTTACATCAGCGGAACTGCTGTTTGATACGAAAAGGTACTCACCAGAAGAAGTCAGGCATACTCCGTTGGGTCTGATTCCCACTGGAAGAAAACCTACCATCATTAAAGACGTAAGATCAACGATGAAAACCCTGTCTTCCAGGTAGCAGGACACATATGCAAGGCTTCCGTTTTGAACTACAGCGACACCCATAGGACCACTGTTTACACTGATACCTGCTTGAACACTGTTATCAGATGTTCTGATCGGGACAAGTTCTCCCAGACTGTAATCGCAAACATAGACGTATTCTCCCTGCATATCTGAGCAGACTCCGGTTGGTTCGATAGCAGCACTGACTGTTGATACAACTGAATTATCAGATGTTCTGATAACCTGGACAGTTCCGCTTAGTCTGCAGGTAAGGTAGAGATAGGCACCTGAGGGAACTGAACATATATCCCAGGGCCCATCATCAACATATATAGTGTCCAGTACTGAAAGAGTGGCACCATCAAGACACCAGACTTCATCACTGCCATAGCA
>JBDLJP010000007.1:0-18247 GCA_039714295.1 Candidatus Fermentibacterota bacterium | reverse complement strand
GTATTTCATGCCTGATGAATCATCAACATTGCGCAGGAAATCCCTCCGTGTGAGTTCATCCATTATCTCATCGGGTCTTCCGGCGCTGCTGAGTTTCTCATGCAGTCGTCTGTACAGCTTCATCAGGAAATCCATCCCCAGAACCGAACAGTGCTGGAGTCCTCCGCGAAAAAGGGGCTGAAGTCTGTCGATTCTGGACCTGATGAGGTTATTCAGTGAGGATGGTATGTATATCTCCTCCGGAGGGCTGCTGAAATACCAGCCGCGCTCATCCTCTTCGAGTGATCCGGTCTCAATAAGGTCAAGGATCAGTTCCTCCAGAAAGAATGGATTTCCCCCTGATCTGGTGATAAGGAAATCCTCCACCTCTTTATGCGGCTTACTGTCCAGCATATGCCTTATCAGATACCTGCATCCGTCATCCGGGACTGTTTCAAGCATCAGTTCCAGTATTTCAGCAGACGCTTCGGTGATCGATTCAAGAATTGAACCGTGCGATTCCCACAACGGCCGGTAGAGACAGAGGAGAAGCAGAGGTTCGTCCGTTCTGCAGTTGGCGATAAGAAACTCCAGAGTCTGTCGTGAAGCGGAGTCTATCCAGTGAAGGTCTTCAAGGACCAGTACTGTTCTTGCTGTTGAGGCGATGGCCTGCACCAGGCTTCTGATAACCATCATCGTTTTCCTGTGCCGGTTCTCGTCATCTGTCTCGATGACAGCTTCCCCGGACTTACGTATGGAAAGAAGCAAGGCCAGATAGGGCTCGGTGCTGTAAAGTGATTCGTCCCCGGTTTGCTCTACGAGCGCATCAAGTCCCCTTGAAAGGATATCTGACGCATCTTCCATCCCCATATCGATACCGAAATAACTTCTGAAAAGTGTGATCCAGAGCCAGAAGGGCTGCTGTGCATATGAGAGTGTCTTTCCCATAAGCAGGTGAATTGGCTCATAAGAGTCTGCATTATTCTTCAGGAACTCATGAATGAGTCTGGATTTGCCTATACCGGCCTCACCGCAGATGCCCACACAGATATGTCTGCTTCCTCCCAGGCGGTTCCTGCTGACATCACCCCCGGTCTGAAGTTTCCAGGCGCTGGAAAGGAGATTCATCTCCTGCTGTCTGCCGACCATGGGAGACCTTGCTACCCTTGCAGCGCGCTCCCACCTTTCTTTCTGAATGGAACCGGGTCCTACAGGTGAATAAACATGAATCGATTCCTTCCGCCCCCTGATCCCCGTGAGTCCCAAGTCTTTCCATTCGAACAGATTACCGCACTGATTCATCACCATACCGGACACAAGGATAGTATCAGGTGCGGCTCTGTTCTCGAGACGCGAGGCCAGGTTGACGACATCACCGATAGCCGTAAGATGCCCTGAAGGATCGGGAGCAACGGTCACCGTCCCGTAGCTGATGCCTACACGGGCTGAGATACTGACACCCGTTTCATTGAAAATATCGTTCACCTCACCGATTGTCTCTATCATTTTCCGACCGCATGAAACTGCGTGTACGCTGTCTTTCTCGTTAGCGGACCTGGCTCCGAAGAGAGCCATAATAGAGTCGCCCTGGATCTTGTCTACGTATCCGCCGTACCCCTCTATAACATCGCTAAGTATCCTCATAACACTCATGATCATTTCGTAGAGGACCTCAGAATCCATTCCTTCGGACATGGAGGTGAAATCTTTCAGATCAAGAAAGAGGACAGCAACGTCTCTGCGCTCACCCTCCTTCAGACGGGGAGTTTCAGACGATGGAGCTTCTACAGATTCCGACAGCTTCCGCAGGTCGTTTCTGAGGCTGGAATCAAGTATCCTGCTCATTTACCCTCCAGAGACTTGCAGATGATTTGAGAAACAATGTAAGAAGCATAAGAAATATGACGCATTTAAGGAAGGAGTTAAAGTTTTTCAGGAAGAACTGACCATCTCATCCCTGCTGTTTTCTGGAGCCCCTCAGGAGAAGAACCAGGAAAAAGGGACCTCCGATAAGTGACATCACAATGCCGATTGGAAGCTCGGCAGGGCTGATAATCACCCTTGAAAGAGAATCTGCAAGAATGACAAGCAGCATACCTCCGAGGGCTGATGCCGGAACAAGGTATCTGTAATCGGCTCCAACAAATCTTCTCATGATATGCGGCACCATAAGACCCACAAATCCGACCGGCCCAACTGCCCCAACGGTTGAACCTGCCAGAAGGGCGGCGATCGCGAGCAGCAGATTCCGCTCCCGGTTTACCGAAACACCTCTGGTGTGGGCTATGTCATCGCCCTGTGATATCTGGTTCATTACTCCGGTTCTAGTAAGTACTGCGGCTATTCCAAGGATCACCGGCGCCAGGAGGAAGAGAGGTTTGCCCCATCCGATAACCGCCATATCGCCCATCATCCAGCGTACTATCTCCATAATCCTTGAGGCGTCGCTGAAATACTCGAAAAGGAGAAGTATCGAGGCGCCTACCAGATTCATAGTGATCCCGGCCAGAAGGAGCGTTGAGCCGTGATCTCCCCTTCTGCTCCGGTAAGCAAGGGTGTAAACAAGAAGAACCGCAAGCAGGGCTCCCGCCGTTCCGGCAGCGACAAGACCCATAACCGGAACGATCAGCCCGGAGACTATAACTGAACCTGCAACCAGTCCGGCTCCCGCGGATATGCCGAGAGTGTAGGGTGTGGCCAGATCGTTCCGGAGCAATGACTGAAGAACACAGCCCGAAATGGACAGGGCACTTCCGGTAAGCAGAGCAAGCACCAGTCTGGGCAGTCTGAGTCTCATGATAACCCATTCCGGAGGGTGATCCATGGGACCCGCGAGAAGTGACAGAGCGGCAGCCAGGATCACTGATAATCCCATAAGGATCCAGAATCCTGTTGACGGTTTTGAGACAATTCCGTTCTTCATTGTTTCACTTCGGGTACGATAACCCAGGAACGGGTTGCATTGTCCTGCGATACAAGAAGATCAACATTGAATACTTCCGATAGAATCTCAGTTGTAAATACTTCAACAGGACTGCCGAAAGCTCTGGATTTTCCATCCGAGAGAACAAGCACCGAATCAAGGTACCTTCCGGAGAGCGCGACTTCATGAGTGCTGACAAGAACGGCAATTCCTCTGCTGGAGAGTTTTTTCAGAAGCAGCCACATGTTGAGCTGATGCCTGAAATCGAGTGATGAGCCCGGCTCGTCAAGAAGGAGAAGATCGGGTTCCTGCGCAAGAGCTGATGCAAGCAGAACCAGTCGTTTCTCCCCGCCTGAAAGGTGAGAGAAAACTCTGTTCCGCAGATCCAGTATATCCGTTTCAATCATGCATTTTTCGGCTATATCCAGGTCATCCTCAGAATCCAGAGCCCATCCGCTTCTATATGGATGCCTGCCGAGAAGAACGGTTTCGGCAACGGTCAATCGGGACTGAGGATTGAAGTTCTGCGGCAGGTAGGATACCATTCTGGCCTTCTGACTGCTCGAAACTGAGGAGAGATCGTTACCGCAGATGGATATCTCACCGGAATAATCGACTCCGATCTGAAGTATACTCCGGAGGAGCGTACTCTTCCCTACCCCGTTAGGACCGATAAGTCCGCATATCTCACCCGGCACTATCGAAAGGCTGATATTCGAAAGAATCAGTTTTTTTCCATAACCTGCGTTCAGATTACTGATACTCAGAGCAGACAAGAGCATATCCTTTCAGCTATCAAGCCTATCCTTCCTCCTGGAATCATAATGTACGACTCGAAGAGACAGTGAACACGGTCGGATTCAAACCCGATCTCCATCCAGAAGTTCTCTTCAGATGAAATTATCTCCACCGTATCCGCTCTGCCCGGATAAAGACAGAGAATACGGTCCGGAGAGAGGGCAATAACACCTTCCGCGGATATCAGGGGCCAGCAGCCGGTTGGGGGTGCGGATATCTCACAGTTGACAAAGGAGAGAATATCTGCGAAAAAAGTAGTCTCTCCCGCAACGGTCATGCTGGATGATCCTCTTTCATGGTAGATAACTATCATTACCGAAACGGGAGCTGTACCCTCCATCAGGGCTGCAAGCGAATCCAGTGTTTCATCCAGTTCCTGCCTGAAATCAGCCGCCTGTGCGCCGTACCTTGCATCCAGGGAATCAACCGAGCTGAAAACATCTCCCAGCGTATCAAACCGGTAAGTGTAGCAGGGTATGGAAAGGGTTGCAGCGAGTTCTCTCAGCACAGGGCTTTCACCGGAAATATGAATTGAAGTAGGATCCAGCGAAACTATCTGCTCCAGTGCAGGGTCAATATAACCGCCCACCCGCGGCAGATCAGCGGTCTCCGGGGGCCAATCGGAGTAACGGTCTACACCGACTATTCGGGAACCCAGACCGGAAGCGTACATCAGCTCGACCAGAGAGGGTCCCAGAACCACAAATCTGTTATCCTCCGGATTGCCGCTGTTCATACCGGAACAGCAGCAGAACAGGATTACCGGGAAAACCAGGAAGAACAGAATTTTCATGAAGATCCATTCTCGGAAAGTGTCGAAAGCATCCCGTGCCCTCTGAGTTTCTTAAGTGCTCTGAATTCAAGCTGCCTTACTCTCTCCCTGCTTATACCGAATATTCTTCCGAGTTCCTGCAGTGTACACGGTTCATCATCGAGGAGTCCGAAGCGCAGTGTGATTATTGTCTTCTCCCTGTCCGAGAGAGAGGCGAGCGCCTTATTGATCCTCTCTCTGATATCGCTATGCACTGCCTCCGCATCAGGCTGCTGAAGACGGCTCTCCAGGAAATCGGCGATCGTGGAATCATGCTCCCCTTCCGAATAATCCAGTGAGAGCAGAGGTGCAGTAGAAAGGTATATCTGTTCTATTTCATCCCTGCCCCTGCCGGTGAATTCCGAAAGTTCGTTCAGGGTAGGTTTATGACCGTTTTCCAATGTAAAATCATCGATCGCTCTGTTTATTGAGGAATCCTCTTTCAGTACGGATACCGGAAGTCTGACCAGTCTTGAATGGTGAAGAATGGCCTTGATAATGTACTGCCTTATCCACCATACCGCGAAAGTGGAGAGCTTGCAGGAGCGATGATAGTCAAAACGTCTGACAGCTTCCATAAGACCCTGGCATCCTTCCTGAACCAGATCCATCTCTTCCATTATACTGCATGGATAGTACTTCCGTACCATCGAAACAACAAGTCTGAGATTCGCTTCAACAAAACGTTCGAGGATATCAGCATTTTTCACAAAAGCTTCCCGGAAACGTTTTGCAGCGACAGAGTATTCGTGAATACTCGAGCCTCTTTTCACTTCCAGAAGATCCAGTTCGTTCTGAATTGATGCAAAGAGAGGGTGAAGTTCCCATGCCCGGTAACTGTTCTGTCCGGAGGGTTTCAATAGCGATTCGTGAGCAAGAACATTCGTGATGGCGTAAATAGTATCATCTTCCATAAGACTCATAAGATTCATACGTCGAGTGAGGAGATTTCTGCATTTCTCGATCCCTTCAAACAGCTCACTGCCCACTTTCTCCACGCTATGCCAGAGAAGGTGAAGAGCACGGACCGAATCGCGGTTAAGGTAACGGCTTGTCATGTTTCCGAGAATTTTCCTCAGTTCATTCATCCTGGAATCAGGCAGACGACCGCTTACAATACCCCAGAATGATTCATCGATCAGTCTCCTCGCGGGAATTCCTCCATTCAGAAGCATACGCAGCGGTCCGAAGAACTGATCGCGTCCAAGCTTAATGGAAAGGATAGATTCAAGCATATTGCATCTGATCTTTTCCTGCTTCTTAATAAGATCCTTTTCCTCTTCGGCTGACATTGCGGTAACTACGTCCAATTCCCGGAAGAAAATCGTATTCGATGAACAATCAAGGTTCTTTCGATTACCGGAAATATGAACCCCTTACATGTTAATGAGTTTCTTTTCTATTTCAATGATCCTGCGCTGCAGCTCCTGGGTATCTTCGTTCTTTTCTGAAACCAGCTTCGATTTCAAGCGTTTGCACTCCCCCTGAAGCCTCTCCTTTTTTACGGTTTTCATGAGCCTGTCAATGTCTGTTTCCCCGGTTTGTTCGGGATAGCTTGCCAGCAGTCTGGTGCAGGCCGCTCTGTCGTCATCCTCAAGACGTGAAAGCTGGAATTTATCCATACCGGAACCAGCCTGTTTTTTAATCTCTCTCAGTATACCGCATCCGGATACGCTGCGCAGATCATCCTCCTGTATAAAATCGATCAGTGATTCTGACAATCCCCGGGGTGAAAGCAGAATTGAAGCAAGAATCCTGCTGTCCCGCGTATTCAGTTCGATTTCCTTGAGTTTTCTCTGCCCCGGTTTTCTTATTTTACTCTCCCCTTCTTCGATCTCAAGCTCCAGTGTTCTCATGGAATATCCGGTCTGTTCAGAAATCTCCCTGATCATGGTCTCCCTGATAACAGGTTCGGTCGCGCTGGCAGCGATCTCGACAAGCCTCTGTACAACCTTTACCTTTCTATCCGGACTCCTGACCGAAGACCAGCCGCCAAGAAGTTTAAGCGCGTATCCGATCGGATCATCAGCTTCTCCGATCAGCTCAAGTACTGATTCTCTTCCCTTCTCGAGTATGTAATCATCCGGATCCTGTCCTCGTGGAATAGCGACTATTCCGGGGAGGTACCCCTGCTCAAGAATGACTTCAGCGGCTCTTACAGATGCCCTCTGGCCTGATTTGTCGCCGTCGTAGCAGATGTAAACAGATGCGAGAGCCCCCATCTGTCGAGCCTGCTGTGAGGTAAGGGCTGTTCCGCATGTTGCTGCAACGCATTCAAATCCGGCATCGACAAATCGGGCATGATCGAAGTACCCCTCAACAAGGATGATCATATCCAGATCTCGTGATGCCTTTGCAGCGTCTCTGTAACCGTAGAGGTAATCTCCTTTTCTGTAAATAGGTGAATCGGGGCCATTAACGTACTTCGGAGCACCGGATGCGGATTTCCTGATCAATCTGCCGCCGAAACTGATCACTCTGCCCCGTCTGTCGGATATAGGGAACAGTATTCTGCCCCTGAATCTATCGTATATTCCGCTCCCCCTGGTAGATCGCAGAGCCATGCCCGATTCGATGATCTGGCTTTCGGAGTACCCCTTCCTGCGAAGATAGGCAGAGAGTCCTCCTTCATCGGGCGCCCATCCGATACCGAGTTTTTCAATGATCGGTTCAGATAATTGTCGTCCTTTGAGGTACTCTCTCGCAAAGGTTCCGGTATTCCCGGAGAGCTGTTTTCTGTAGTGCTTGTGAGATTCAGCAAGGATCTCTCTGAATATGTCGGTTCTGGTCGTATCTCTTCCGGTTCTTTCAAGCTTAATACCGGCTTCGGTTGCCAGTTCCTCCACCGCTTCTGTGAATGAGAAACTGAGGTAGTTCATAAGGAATGAGAAAATATCTCCGCCAGCCCCGCAGCCGAAACAATGATACATCTGCCTTTCCGGGGAGACAAAGAATGACGGAGTCTTCTCTCTGTGGAAGGGGCATAATCCCTTTATGCTTCTCCCCGACCTCTTAAGAGTGACATATCTGCCTATTACTGTGACAATATCGCTCGACGCCCTGACACGCTCGACAGATTCGTTTGAGAAGTAGCCTCCTGCCCCTCTCATACGGATGCATTCCCGGAAATGTTCAGAAACACGATCGTCACTCCCGTTCCTCCTTCTGATGGTTTTCCCTGTCTGAAGGAGGCTATCCGCCTGTCTGCCCGTACAGTATCGATAACAGCCTTCATCAGGATACCTTTCCCCTTGCCGTGTATGACATTAATAAAGGGAATGCCGGCTACGATTCCATCATCAACAGCACGGTCAAGCTCGGCTAAAGCCTCCTCTGCAGACAAACCTCTTAAGTCCAGTTCAGTTTCGGCGGTGATTGGAATACTCCATCCCCCTGCGGAAGGTTTCTCTTCGGGGGGCCGTATCTTCTCAAGGTCACAGAGCGGTTTTCTCAGTTTGAGATTACCTAGAATGACTGTAGCCTGATCCCTGCCTGTTTCCTCAACTTTCCCGCATCCGCTCCATCCCTTTACATTAACCCAGTCTCCTGGTTCTATATCCCCCGGGACTGGTTTACTGTCAGTTACGGATGTATCTCTCTGATCATGGGATATTGTGGATACTTCCCTGATCTGCGATCTGAGCTTCTTTCGATCGAAAGGAGATTCGGATCTGGCAAGCCTGGCAAGAAGTGAATCAGCCTTCGAGTTAACACTGTGCTCCAGCTCAATGTAATCCTTCTCTATCTTCTGCTTCTGTAGTAGCAGATCGTTTCTGGTCCTTGACAGTTCCGCTTCATTCCGCTCAAGTGATTTCCTGCCCTCCTCCCGTTCCCTGCCCAGTTCCTCAAGCTGGAGCAGAACTTCTTTCCTCGCGGATGTAATTTCCTCAAGCATTCTATCCAACCGGAAAGAATCGCCTGATAACTCCTGGGCTCTTGCCAGAATGGAATCAGGAAAGCTCATTCTTCTTGCTATCTCAAGGGTAAAGGATGATCCGGGAATTCCCTCAACGAAAGTGTAATCAGGCACCAGCGAATCTTCTCTGAAATTCATGCATCCGTTGAAAAAGCCGGGCTTCCCATGCGCGAAACTCTTAAGCTGTCCCTGGTGCGTTGTAACAATCACTCTGCAGCCTGACTCGGCCAGATGCTCAAGGACAGAAGCGGCCAGGGCAGCCCCGGTAAGAGGGTCTGTTCCGGCAGCCGGTTCATCGATAAGGGCAAGAGAGCGTTCACCCGGAGTTCTCAGCATTTCAAGCTGTTCCAGCAGACGGGCGGAATATGTGCTCTGGTGATGAGCGATTGATTGCTGATCTCCGATTGAAACATACACTCTGCCGAAGAAAGGAATGCTTGAATCAACATCCACGCACGAACCAATGCCGGATTGCGCCATTACAGCGGCAAGACCCACCGCTTTGAGGAGTACACTTTTCCCGCCGGCATTAGGACCGCTCACGATAAGAACCCTCCATTCCGGAGGGAGTTCAACAGTATTGGGAACAACTTCATTGCCCGGTATAAGAGGATGTCTGAGATTCCTGAGCGAGAGACGGCCTTCCGGTGGAAAAACCGTTCCATAATCCCGATGATAGAGAGCCCTTGCAAAAACGGCATCAAGAGAAACCGAGGCTTCAAGGCACTCCTTCAGACTGCCCAGATGTTCCCTTACTTCAAATGAGGCTTCCTTCAGTATCTTTCTCTTCTCAAAATCAAGATCCAGCAGGGCTTCTCTCATGGCATTGCCGTCTTCAACAAGTTCAGACGGCTCTATGAAAATCGTCTCCCCGCTTTCAGACCTGTCGTGGACTATTCCCCTGACATCACTCTTCCTTGAGGAGATAACTGGCAGAACGTACCTTCCATCTCTTAATGTCGGGGGGCTGTCTCTAAGAAGCTTTCTGCCGGAAAGTGATGTTGATATCCGGGCTATTCTCTTTGACAGTGTTCTCTTCAGTCTGTCCACCTGTTTGAGTAATCGGGAGAGTTCACCGGATGCATTCGGAGAGAGTTCGCCGTCTGGAGTAGTTATTGAGATGAGTCTGTCCGACAATTTTGAAAGTCTGGGTATACGTTCAAGATACTTATCCAGGGCTGAATGATCAGCTGCGGAACTCCCCTCGGAGTCTGCAGACTCGAGGAATCGATTCATTCCGGCAAGTATTGAACCAACAGTTCTCAGGTGCTGCGGATCAAGTACAATTGCACCGTTGTCCAGAAGGCTGCATATATCATGGAGATCATCGTTGCCTCCCGCTGGAACTCTGATGTCTTTATCGAGAAGTGCCGATGCTGCTTCGGTCTCACTTCTGAGCTCACTTGCTTCTTCCCTCCGGAAGGCGGGAGTAAGAAACATGACCTTTTCACTTCCCATCCGGCTTCCGGTTCTGAGGGCGATATCCTCAAGGATCTTCCGAAATTCCAATCGCTCATGGGAACTGGTCATGACAGGATTTCCTGGAGCAACTATGATGAAGGAACGAAATGTTCTGATTCACCGAGTTCCTTCAGTACTTTCTTCTCCTTTCTTGAAAGTCTTTCCGGGACGTATACATCGGCAATAACTACAAGATTGCCTCTGCCGAAGCCCTTCAATTTCCTGATACCTTTTCTTTTCAGAACCAGTCTCTCTCCCGGTTGTACTCCAGCTGGAACAGTAATATCCGTTGTTCCTTCCTCAACAGGTGGGATGGTGATCTGGGTACCCAGTGCCGCATCTGGAAATGAAATCCTGGTCCTGTAGATCAGGTCGTAGTCCTCGCGCACGTACTCTCCATAATCGATATTCATAATCCTTAGAATAAGATCACCGGGGCGACCGTCATTCCCGGGGAAATGCCCCTGTTCTCTAAGCCTTACGAAATGCCCCTCGGAAATGCCGGCGGGAAGGTCAACTGAGATTTTTCTCTCTCTGGATTCAAGTCTGGAACCCAGACAGCCGGAACATACTTTCACGGGGAGGCTGCCCCTGCCTCCGCAGTCAGGGCAGGTGGAAACCGACTGCATGGCACCAAGAAGAGTCCTTCTTACAGTTCTTATCCTCCCTTGTCCGCCACACCTTTCGCACTGCTTCATTCCCTCCTCAGGGTCTGCTCCGGTTCCATCGCAAACGCTGCAGTGCTCTTTTCTTTCAACTGTTATCTCCCGGGTACAGCCCATAGTGACCTCTTTTAAGCTCAGTTCGATATCAATAACAGCATCCTCGCCGGATGATGCCTCCCTGGGATGACCGAATCCGAAAATATCCTGGAAAGCCCGAAGAGCATCATCCATTCCGAACCCGCCGAAGAAATCTGACATATCAGGCATTCCATCCGCAGAGCCTGTCCTGTCGAATCTCTCCTTCGTGCGTGGGTCACTCAGGATTTCGTATGCCTGGGTGATCTCTTTGAATTTTTCCTCGGAAGCCTTATCTCCCGGATTTTTGTCCGGGTGATACTTAAGCGCAAGCTTCCTGTAAGCGGTTTTTATCGTGGCATGATCAGCGTCCCGGTCAATACCAAGAACGCCGTATGGATTACTGCTCATGAAATCACATCCGTAATAAGGTTCATTTATAAGTCTTCATCTGTTTTTCCGAAACAGAAATATAGTAAGGAAATACTATTGATGGGAAATCAGTCCATACCCTCTATCTGAGTCAGAGATTCCGTATCACCAGAGTCGTCTTCTTCAATGGTATCTAACAGATTCAGCATATTCCGCGCAGTGTGAAGAACCATAGTAAGATCCTTCTTTGCATGTTCTATAGAAGTCAGGTCTGAGCTGTCACGGGCTGTTCTTAACTCCTCCAGGGTTGATTTAAGCTCTGTCAGAGAATCCTCGTCAAGTTTGTCCTTGCCCGTATTAAGCAGCTTTGCTGCCTCGTATATTAACTGATCGGCAGCGTTCCTCTCCTCGATCAGCTTTGTCCTGTCACGGTCATTTTCTCTGTACTGCCTTGCATCCCGGATAAGCTCCCGGACATCGTCATCTGAAAGCCCGCCGCTCGGGTTGATCTTCAATTCCTGGTGCTTTCCGGTAACAGCATCCTTAGCGTTGACGAATAGGATTCCATTGGCATCGATCGAGAATGCAACTTCTATTCTTGGAACACCCCTGGGCGCTGGTCTGATGCCGACAAGTTCGAACCTTGCCAGGCTCCTGTTATCTTCAGTCAGTTCCCGCTCCCCCTGAAGAACATGAATTCCCACTACCTGCTGATTATCAACCGCAGTGGTGAACATTTTACTTCTCTTGATTGGCAAAGGGCTGTTCTTAACGATTATCGGCGCCATAACTCCACCAAGAGTCTCAACACCCAGGGTTAGTGAAGTAACATCAAGGAGGACAAGATCCTTCCTCTGGCCCGAAACTACTGATCCGGCTATTGCGGCACCCATTGCAACCACTTCGTCTGGATTCACGCTGTGGACAGGTTCCTGATGGAAGGCTTCCTCAACAAGTGTACGGAGCATGGGTATTCTGGTGGATCCGCCGACAAGAACAACCGTCTCGAGGTCTTCATGTGTAAGACCGGCATCTTTCAGAACCTGCTCGCAGAGAGGTCGCGTACTTTCAACCAGATCTTTGATAAGTCCCTCGAACAGGCCTCGTGTAACAACCATTTCAAGGTGAACAGGTCCCTGATCGCCCGAAGCGATAAAGGGCAGGTTGATTGAAGTTTCAAGGGCAGCTGAGAGTTCACACTTGGCTCTTTCAGCGGCCTCACGAACCCTCTGAGGGGCTACGGGATCATCTGTGAGATCAATGCCTTTTTCCCGTTTGAACTCTTTCATTATCCATTCAACAAGCAATGCATCGAAATCGTCCCCGCCCAGCTGGGTATTTCCAGTTGTTGCTTTAACTTCAAATATACCGTTCACTACCTGAAGAACGCTGATATCAAATGTGCCGCCTCCGAAATCGAATACGGCTATTTTTCTACGCTCAACTGCGTCGGTAAAAGCCAGGGCTGCTGCGGTAGGCTCGTTAAGCACACGTTTCACATTCAGACCGGCAATAGTACATGCGTCCTTTGTTGCCTTCCTCTGTAATTCATTGAAATGGGCAGGTACAGTAACAACGACATCTGTAACTTCCTCGCCGAGATATTCCTCAGCTCTGTATTTCATTTTCTGGAGGATCATCGAGGAAATCTCCTGCGGAGTGAATTCTCTGCCGTCTCCAATTCTAACGACAGCATCCCCCTTATCATTGGGTACTATGTCGTAGGATACATTGAATATTCCATCATTGAGTTCATCGAACTTTCTCCCCATAAGTCTTTTAACACTTGTTATGGTCTCCTTGGGATTAGTTATAGCCTGTCTTTTGGCAACGATGCCTACAAGTCTGTCTCCCGCAGATGTGAACGCAACAACGGAAGGCATAACTCTTGGACCTTCTCCGGTTTGAATAACAATGGCGTTTCCGCCTTCGCTTATTGACATACAAGAGTTGGTTGTTCCCAGGTCAATACCTATTGTACAGCCCAAAATCCCTCCTTAAATGCACTTAATTCCTGTTTTGAAGTGCTGCATCATAGTCAGAATCACCTGACAGAATAACCGAATACTCTGTAGAATAATGCAAGTCGCTTCAAACTCCAACCTCCGATTGCAGGATCAGAGTAAGAGCATCCGGTCAATTATAGAACACCATATTATCATTAATATTAATTTCTAAAACTTACTTTTTATCAGCTGTCTTTTCGAATACCGATCGAATCGAATCGGTGTCTGGAGAAAAAAGTACACCTTCCTCACATATAATCGCTGTAATCAAGCGGGCCGGTGTAACATCGAATGCGGGATTCCATACCCCCGCCTCATCCGGAAGCAGCTGCCTTTCACCAAGGTGTGCCACCTCATCCCTGCCCCTCTGTTCTATTTCAATTTCACTCCCGCAGGAAGTGGAAATGTCGAAAGTGGAGATCGGCGCAACAACGTAAAAGGGGATTCCATGGGCTTCTGCCGCCAGAGCCAGCGGATAGGTACCTATTTTGTTAGCTGCGTCTCCGTTTGCGGCTATTCTGTCACTGCCGACTATAACAGCATCGACCGCACCCTTTCTCAGAAGTGAAGCCGCTGCAGAATCGGGAAGCACATCAACCGGGATACCCGCTCTTGAAAGCTCCCATGCTGTCAGCCGGGCACCCTGAAGAAGCGGTCGGGTCTCATCGGCATACACCTTTATCAGAAGATTGCGTTCCCATGCTTCATATATTACTGCAAGGGCTGTTCCAAGCCCTGAAGTGGCCAACCCTCCGGCATTGCAATGGGTTAGAACAGTTGAACCTTTTTTCAGGAGATCAGCACCGAAACACCCCATGCGTCTGCTGGCTTCAAGATCGGCTTGCATCATCTCTACAGAGGATTCAAGCAGAGCCCGGATAATATTTTCACGACCAGAATTCATGCGGAAGACGTTTCTCTGAACCTCAAGGCAATGAAATAGATTTACAGCTGTAGGTCTTGTTCCCTCGAGTATGCTGATCTTAGAATAAAATTGCTCTTCAAATCCTTCACCCGGATCTGAAGTCAATGCGGCAATAACAGCTCCGAAAGCTGCAGCGATACCAATGGCAGGCGCTCCTCGGACTGCAAGGGTCCGGATGGCTTCTGCAAGAGAATCAATATCCCTGCAGTCAATGTAGGTTTCCTCGGAGGGGAGTTTTCTCTGATCCAGCAGCCGCACGGAATCATCCCCCCATTGCAGAGTAGGCAGAGGAAGCATATCAGTACCTGCCCGACAGAACGTCCAGACAGACAGCGCAAATATCCGAGGGGTCCATCATCCTGCCCATACCCTCAGTGCCGCAGGCAAGAGATCCCGTTACAGGACCCGCAAATACCACTCCGCGGCTTTCGAGAATCTTTAAATTAGCCGTAGTAGCACTGTTGTTCCACATTCTCGTATTCATGGAAGGAGCCATGACGATCGGAGCCTCACAGGCAAGGAAAGCACAAGACAACAGATCATCAGCCAGCCCATTGGAAGACTTGCCGATAAAACCGGCGGTCGCAGGAACAACGAGGAAGAGGTCTATATTATCGGTCAGTGTAATGTGGGGAACCGGATCCCCGGGCTGTTCAGTAAAAAGAGAGCTGTATACGGGTCTTCCGGTTACACACGCCAGCTGTGTCTCGGAAACGAACTGGAGAGCACCATCAGTAAGGATACCATCGATTTCAAAGCCCTCTTTCCGTAACAGTGAGGCTGTCATTACTCCTTTGAAGGCCGCTGCACTGCCGGTGATTCCGAGCAGTATTTTTTTAGTTTTCATTGGAATACCTTTCACCGATACAATCTATCCCTGCAAGTGTAAGCTCAGGACAGATCCTCATCGGATTTCTGCACTTATCTGCGATACCCGGTCCCCAGCCTCCAGTCGCCCATATTTCAGGTTCTCCTTCGATTACTTTTGTCAGCTCGTCAATAATGAGGTCGGTCGCTCCAACAGCCCCGAGAAGAACCCCTGAACAGACAGCTTCAGCGGTGCTCTTTCCAAGAGGGGAAGCGGGAAATTCAAGATCTACGGGATTGAGTTTTTCCGCTTTCTTGAATAATTCTCCCGCAGCAGTGCCCACTCCCGGAGCTATCGCGCCGCCAAGGTAAATCCCTTTGATGTCAATAACATCGAATGTTGTTGCTGTTCCGAAATCCACAACAATAGATGGAGTCGACCCAAGGCTTAGAACAGCTGCGGCATTCGCAAGTCTATCAGCGCCGAGTTCATGAGGATAATCGTAATCGATTGTAATCCCGGCTGTTTCTACAGTTACTTCAACAGGATCAGCTTTGATGTACCTTCTGGATAGATTCTGGAGAGCATGACGGACCTGAGGAACAACACAGGCGTATGCAAGAGCATCGGGTAGTTCACAGTTGTCCGCCTTAAGCAGGGATCTCAGGATGACCCATAGATCATCTGCAGTCCAGTGTCTGGTTGTTATCCTCCATTGAATATCGAGTCTTCCATCTACGAATACTCCCGCTGATGTTCTGGTATTCCCTATATCAAGCACAAGTCTTTTCATCTGATCCCCCAGTCAAAACCTATATCCGCTGATTGAGCCGAATGCGTAAGGGCACCAGAAGATATACCATCCACTCCTGTAGCTGCCACTTCCCTTAAGTTCTCCAGTGTTATCCCTCCGGAAGCCTCAAGGTAAACACCGCTGCCTGATGCCTCCTGTACGGCTGCCGCCAGTGTATCCGGGTTCATATTATCAAGCAGTATTCTATCAGGTTTTTCATCAAGTACTTTCTTGAGCTGATCGATGGAATCCACCTCGATTTCAACCGGAATTCCCTTCTCCTTTATACGGAGAATAATACTGTGCAGACTCCCTGATCCCCCAGCAACAACAGTATGATTATCCTTAACCATAGCAAGTTCTGCCAGATTGAAACGGTGATTCACTCCTCCTCCAGCCCTCACAGCGTATTTTTCAAGGGCGCGAAGACAGGGAGTTGTTTTTCTGGTGTCCAGAATCTCCACACCCGTTCCCTTGACAGCTTCTACATACTTCCCGGTGAGCGTCGCTATACCGGAAAGGTGACAGAGCAGATTAAGGGCAACTCTCTCGCCTCGCAGAAGCAGATCAGCAGAACCATGAAGGTAACCGATCCTGTCTCCTTCAAATGCAATGGATCCATCTGGAATGATATTCTGAATCTTATGAATACTCATCCCGGCCAGAATGGATAATTCTGAGAAAACCTGTTCAACAAGAAACCACCCGGCAATGATCGATTCCTCCCTCGCTGCCGCGGTACAGGTACTGTTATCACCGGGAGGTACGAAAAGTGAAGAAGTTGTGATGTCATCCATAACCCTGTCTTCTGCAAGGGCGTTGCGAACAATGAACCTTCCAGCTGATACAGGATCCAACCAGTCTATTCTCTCCATTAGATATCCTCCAGAATGAGTTCCTGTCCAAACACGGTTTTACCGCCTGTAATTGTGGCAACGACCTCGATCTCATCCCAGGATGTATGGAACGGATCAGCAGACAGAACAGTCATATCTGCAATCCTTCCCGCTGCAAGGTCTCCGGCAAGTTCGTTAAAGCCGCACACCGCAGCTGCTTTCAGTGTGTACGCATTAAGGGCTGAAGCTATATCAATCCCGAACTCATCCAATGGATGATCTGTAGAACCAGCAATTCCGCGCAGCGGACCGAAAGGCATACTGTCACTTCCGAAAGCAAGAGTGAAACCTGCGTCTGTAACCAGTCTGAACGGGTTAAGAGCCGCTGCTCTCTCCTTTCCAAGCTTTCCTTCGTAAAGTCCCTCTCTGCCCTGCCATCTGTTAACAAAATTCGGCTGCATTACGAAGGTGTGAAGCGATGGATTCCAGCTGCCCGGCCAGTCCGCAACGAGTTCTTCAGCATGCTCTATCCTTACAGGTGCAGGATTTTTCCTTTCATGTTCCTTGCAGAAATATCGGCTTACGCGGTCTATCTGCGCCAGAGCCTTGCCCCCTATCGCATGATAAACAGGCATAAGACCGAGACTGTCTGCTAATTCAAGACTGAGCAGAACCTCTTCATCAGAGAGCAGCGGCTCGGCAGCAGTACCGTCTATATACTTCCCCGAAACAGCCGCAGTAGATGCACCGATGGATCCGTCCAGGAAGAATTTCAGACCATCTATTCCCTGAAGTACGCTCTCAAGAGAGCCGCGTGCTTCTCCGGGAAAACCGGCGTCCTTTCCAAAAAGACATATGGACATTCTCACGGGGGGAGCATTTTTTATAAGCACTTCTGCAGTTACGAGTGGTTCGAAAGTACATAATGCTGTAACTCCGGAGGAAAAAGCCAGTTCAGCCGCCATTGAACATGCCTGCTTAAGAATGTGCGGTTCCGGTGGAAACATACTCTCTAAATCGAAGACAGCACCCTCCCTGATGATACCTGCCCCATAATCTGCTCCCGGACAGTTCGGGGGCAGCATTTCAAGCATGGCTGAATTCACAAGAGCTTCGTGGCAGCAGACCCTTCTGAAGAATACAGGGCGGGGTCCAGTCGCTCTGTCCAGTTCCGCAAGGGAGGGAAGCATCGGGTTTTTCCAATTACTCTCATCGAATCCGAACCCCCGGAGAATTCGCCCTGTTCCCTCCGAATCCGCAGAAGAAGCCATATCAAGGAGATCAGATGAAGATACAGTTTCTGAAAGATCCAGATACAGACTCTGAAGACCGCTCCAGCAGAAATGGCAGTGCGCGTCTACAAAACCGGGGATGACAAACAGATTAGAATGTATATCAGCAGATGGGGAAATATCCGTTATCCTATCTCCGGTAATGGATACTCTTGATGGAGGAAGCACACCTCTTTCAGGGCCTGACCATAACCCTCCGCAGAGAATGGAACTCATGAATCTCGATCTTTAAGGTAATGGAACATCAGGTCAAGAACATCTGCTTCAACCTCAAAACTGAAAAAAGTGGAATTACCGCGCCGCTCGACAGCGGTAACACGGCCTCTGATCTCAGCTGTTATAACTCCTCCCTTAGGTGTTTCTCCATACGCGATTTCCCTGACGCCTCTGCCGGGGTCGGATATCTGCCTTGCTTCGATCTCCGTCAGTTCGCCCCTGTGCCTGAACCAGCTTGTCAGAATTATATAACTGCCTTCACTGATGGAGGATGCGGCCGGGAACCTGACATCCAGAACAACCGGGAGACTCTCATCCTTCTTCCGGGAATTGAATACGGCAACCCTGTTTCTACCTTCCTTCTTAGCATC